>NZ_JADEWT010000009.1 GCF_015207505.1 Tychonema sp. LEGE 06208 | reverse complement strand
CGGTGGAGCGATTTAATGCCGTTGATGAGTTGGCAACTCTGGGACGGCTAGGGATTTAGTGGTTGAAAATATACTACGCGGGGCAATCTGCTAATATCAATGTAACTCCTGGACGTGTTGCCCAATCCATGTTGTCGCTTTTAGTTGACATTGGTACTCTTACTAAAATCCCTAAACATAGGGGAAAATCCCCCGGTTGGGAAAAAGGAAAGGTACGTACCAAGGCCCCGTGCTATCCACTGTCAAAAAACGGGTTTTTCGACGTAAAAAGTCTTCAAGGTTAGCCATTTAATCTTCTCCCTCTTGAGTTTTTAAGCAACAGTTTGCCTGAGATTCAAAGGTCGCTACTTTTAGCTGCGCTCATTTTTTAGTCTAAACTACAGGCAATAAACTCCACTCCCTACTAGGGATTGAAACCTTTATCTTCTACTAATCTATACTTCTCACTTCAAGTCGCAATAAACCACACTCCCTACTAGGGATTGAAACTTATTCGGGCAATCTAGAGACGGATATCCCCGAGCCGCAATAAACCACACTCCCTTCTAGGGATTGAAACAAATCGGCGACAACATTGCACAAGCGGGGAAAGAGTCGCAATAAACCACACTCCCTACTAGGGATTGAAACTACCCACACGTTCAAGATGCCTAAATTTAATCGAGCCGCAATAAACCACACTCCCTACTAGGGATTGAAACAGTACGTATGGTATCAAGGGGCTAACGCACCTGAGCCGCAATAAACCACACTCCCTACTAGGGATTGAAACTTTGCGATCGAGCCAAATCAGTCACTAGCATCGATCGTCGCCGCAATAAACCATACTCCCTACTAGGGATTGAAACTTCATTTCACCTCTGGACAAACCAGAACGGGAAGGACGCAACCCGCGCAGCCGCAATAAACCACACTCCCTACTAGGGATTGAAACTTCATTTCACCACCAACCGGAATTCCCCAGATTTCGGTGAGCCGCAATAAACCACACTCCCTCTAGGGATTGAAACTTTAGGAACCCAAACATGAAAATAACATCGATCGAGCCGCAATAAACCACACTCCCTACTAGGGATTGAAACGCGCCAAACTATAAAATTATTGGCTCAAAAATAGATTGATCCTCACCCTGTTTATCCCCTCCAATAACCTCAAACAATTGATCGACTCCACAGCGCCAAGAAAAATGCTCAGCCACAAAACCAGGCCCCGCAACCCTAGCTTTGGCAGCTATTCCAGGCTGTTCGATCGCCCTGAGCATCAAATCAGTCAAATGTTCCCACTCAGGAGCTAACATAAATAAAGTTTCCCCATCGACAACCACAGCCGTAAATTTACTCTCTATCCGCAACGCAAAATCCGATCGCGTAAAATCATCCGTAGGGCCGCCCGCAGTACAGATTACCAGCAAACCGCAAGCTGCAGCCTCCAACACCGGCAGATTAAAACCTTCCGCCAAATAGGGAGAAACATAAACATCCGCAGCTTGGTACAACTCAGCTACTCGATCAAAAGATAGCTGCGTACCAGTATAAATCAATCTCGGTAAAACCCTCGCTCTTTCCGCATCGTCGAGCACCACTCGACAGGCTTCCGCAATCTCGTCTCTGGAAGGATAAAGCAGTTCAGAACCTTTTAAAACCAATCTCGCATGGGGATATTTGTCAACCACCGCAGCAAAGGCTTTTAATAAAGGGCGAATGCCTTTGCGATCCGTTTGTCCGCCGATGTTTAAAAATATAAAATAGTTTGACCAGCCGAAATTGTCCCTGAGCCATTGACGCCGATCGCCCTGGGCCGGATAATAAATCTGAGGATCGACTCCCAAAGGTACAACAGCAATGCGATCGGCTTCAACCCCGCTGCGAATTAAGCCCGCCTTTGACCACGCCGAAGGTGTAATAATTTTTACTTGTGAATTAACGGGAGTTTGGGCGATCGACCTTACCCCCATCGCATCTAATACACTGCGGGTAACAATCCCCCATTCTGTCGCTGCAAATACCCAAGTTTCGGCGCTGCTGGATACTGAAAAGTCCCACGGACAGTACATTCGCAGCGTCACGTCGGCTGACTGATTTACCGCAGGGCTGGGAATGCTGCGGAGTAATGTTTCATTTTGGCGATCGAACACACTAATTTTTGTTTCCCAAGCTGCGTCTATGTAGGGCATATCGCGGTGGAAAAGTTCTATTTCTTTTCGCGGGGGAGCCAGCATTTCTAGCAGTTGAAATTGATTTGCTACGCAGTAGGAATGATAAATAAAACGCCAGCCTTCAACAATAATCTGCAACTCAACACTCCCTCCAAAAAATTAAATTTATAGCATAATAAAGTTCGGCAACGAGCAATTTACGGGATGTAATGGAAGGAAGAAGTCATTAGTTATTAGTTATTAGTTATTGGTTATTGGTTATTGGTTATTAGTTATTAGTTATTGGTTATTGGTTATTGGTTATTGGTTATTGGTTATTGGTTATTGGTTATTGGTTATTGGTTATTGGTTATTGGTTATTGGTTATTGGTTATTGGTTATTGGTTATTGGTTATTGGTTATTGGTTATTAGTCATATCGTTTCCGCTTGCATCGGAATGATTTAACCTTATTAGTACGCAGAGTACACAGAGTCCGAGAATATATATCTGAATCATTCCGATGAATAGAGGATTTGATATCATTCATTAGTCATTAGTCATTAGTCATTAGTGCTGTCGCCTCTGAGCGAACGTACAACGTCATCAGGAAGAAGGAAGAAGTTATTGGTTACTAGCTTCGGGTTGCCAATTCCCAATTCCCAATTCCCAATTCCCAATTCCCAATTCCCTACTTCATCACTTGCCAATCCATAATCCGCCACTGTCCCTCTTGACGGATTAAGTCGTAGCGCACGCGCAGGTCTTCGTTGCGAGAACTAACTAGCCGATCGCCATCGAAGACTTTAGCTTTTTCCGTTACTTGGGCTTCTACTTGCGCGCGATCGGGATTAGTCGGATTTGTCGTAACCCCTTTAACTTGCAGGCTGTGCTGGTAACTCTGGTAGGCGTTGTTTTTCTGTTGAGCATCTGCCATCAATTGCCAGCGAGACAAAGCCGGTTCTGTGAGAACTTGCTTTAATTCTTCGACAGCGTGGTTAGGGCCCAAAGCCGCCGCTTTCGCCGACAGCCAGCTTTCAACTATTTGTTTGGCTGCTGCCTCAGTGACTACTCCCGACACTGCCGCGTTCGGCTCAGGAGCCGGGGAAGCCACCGGGATTTGGATGGGCGGTGCTTCTAGGCTGAGCAAGGGTTGCTCTTCTCGCACGGATTGTAGGGCATTCGCCAACAAACTGAGTATTAACCACAGGATTAACAGGCTCAGGACACCTCCGGCGACAAACAGAGCCAGCCTGTTTGGAGGCATGGACTTGACTTGGGCGGAAATTTGTGCTGCTTTGGTGCGCGTCCGATCGACTAAATCGCCTGCTAGACCCTGGCCAGTCGCTCCGCTGCGCCCGCTGGAACCTGTGCGCCTCCGGGTGGAGGTCGAGGCTGTGGGTCGTGGCGCTGTAGTTGTCGGGAGAGAGACGGCGGAGACGGCGCCTAGTGCTGCAGCCGTTGCGTGGTCTTTCGGGGCTGAGGCTGCGGTAGAGCTGTCTGCCGGTACGGGGGTCAAGGTAACGCTACTGGCTCCCTGTTTGGCTGCTGGGGGCTGCGGGGGTGTGGGTCGGCGATCGCCCGTTGGTTGCAGTCGTCCCTGGGGTTTGCCCGATCGGGGCTGCACCACAACCCATTCGTTGGCCGTTTCTGCATCCGAAGGCAAAGCTTCTAGATAAGCTTGGACTTTCGGGTCAGCAAAGTAATCTTTCAACGAGACTGGCTGATTTGCCAAGTCGCGGAAGTGTGGAAACACTTCTTCTTGCAGCCAGTGTTCGGCGTACAAGCACAGTCCCGGCAACAAATCGGGAGAATCTTGGGAATGTTCGCGAATAAAAGCGAGGGGTTCTTTTTCCGAACTGAGTTCTAGGGCTCTGCTGGCTTCTTCTGTTTGGCCCAGCAGCAGCGAACACACGGCTTTTTCGAGGTGAACGTCTTGGCGGCGGCCGAGCTGCATCAGCATCAGCTTAGCGCGGCGGATCATCGCAGGTGCTCTGGTGGCAAATCCTTGGGCTAACAGGGTGTAAACCGACAGGTAAGTAGCGACTGCCGAAGGGCGACCGGCTTCGGCTTCAAATAGAGTCTGCTGTTCGCTGCTGGTTAGGTGTTTCCGCAGTTGCTGGACGAAGCGGAGGAAGTCTTCTATGCCTAAACCGGAGCGATCGTCCCCCGAACCGTCGATGCCCTCCCGTTCTTCGAGCATTTCCCGCAGGATTTGCAGTCCCTGACGGCGCTCGGCGACTTTTTCTTCCGGGAGCGAGAGTAATTCTAAAATGTTGTACGGACGGAGTTTGTATATATCGGCTTGCATTTCACCCCTCACGCTTGGAAATAGGCTTTCGCGCAGCAGCAGTTCTTGACCTGCTTCTAATGATTTGGCGGCATTTTGGTATTGACCTTGCTGCCACTGTTCGCGACCGAGTTCTAGACACGCAAGACTTACTGTTAAAACTATATCCGGCCGCACGAGCTGGCGATCGCCGAAGCGGCCTTCGTCGATCGCGATGCTGCCATTGTTGAGATACGGGCGACCCAGTTTCTGTACGAGTTCGTATTCTCCCAGTTCTTGCAGTACGAGCAGGGCTCCTACGAATTGGTTGTCATCGATTTCAATACTTGGAGTGTGGGGGTCGGGAGCGGCGTCTAAAGCCTTAGATTCTGCCGGAGCAGTTTCTCCTGCATCTTGCAAAACAGTGGCCGGCCCATTTGAGGTTTTTAACCTCTGCTTGGCTGCAATTGCTGCTTCCGACTCTCGATCGTATGTTTTGGCTAAAAAACTCGCATCATAAGCTTTGCGCGCGTCTGAGTCTGACAGAACGGCGCAGGCTTCATCGATCAATTGTTTGCGGGCGACGATCGCAACTTCGGAATACTCCCGACGCGGAAGCTGTAAAGTTCGATCGCGGTGAGCCTGCTGCAACTGTTCGGCAGTAGCTTGAATCGGTAGACCCAAAATCCGGTAGTAATCTAGTGGAATTAACACTACGTCCACTTCCCCAAAGCGCTAGCAACTAAATTAGCCTATCTTAGCTAAGGTTGGTTTTTAACAAAAGCATTAGTGACAACTTAGTCGGGTTTCTGCAATAGTCCGTGCTGTCGGAGCGGCACGCCAGCCCCCTGCTTCCCTGATTTTAACAACTTCCCAACAGCAGGGCGAGAAAATTTTCGACCATTTTCTGCTGGGTTGTGTCCTCTGTCGGTTTACATTTAGCTTAGTCGCGGGAAGCCCCGCGATCTAATGGTAAGTAACCACACAAAATTAATTACATAAAGACTCCTTGCTAGGTAAGGGTTTCAGTAGAAATCTCGTGTAATTAATTCGGAACTACTACTTACGACCTTGAGCGACGGGATGTTCGCTGTGCGAGTCAAGGGGTTCGATGCCCCGCCGACGAGCAAATAATCTTTGCCACCACCCTATTATTTATCATGTTCTGTAAACCGTGTTAACATAATGGAATGTTAAAAGCAGTCAAGGTCAGACTTTACCCCACGGATGCACAGCAAGCTCATTTGGCTCAAGCTTTTGGGTGTGCCCGTTGGGTCTGGAATCAGTCACTTGCGGCTATGTCAATAGCTTACAAAGAGACGGGTAAAGGTTTGTCTGCTCTTGATATGAAAAAGCAGATTCCGTTCTGGAAAGCTGAACACGAATGGCTAAAAACTTGCTATTCACAATGTCTTCAGCAATCTGTGCTAAATCTATCTCAAGCGTTCATTAACTTTTTTGACGGACGTACTGGTTATCCATCTTTCAAAAATCGCCATGGTCGGCAATCCCTTCAATATCCCGCAAATGTCAAACTATTGAGCCAAGGCGAAATTAAATTCCCAGGTTACTTAGGAACGGTAAAAGCTAAGGTTCATCGAGACATAGAAGGAAAGTTGAGGACTGTTACGGTGTCGAGGATGCCCGATCGTCGCTATTATGCTTCGCTATTGGTCGAGGATGGTCTTGACTCGCCAGAACCCAGTAGTCAAGGCAAGACGATTGGGCTAGACTTGGGGCTGATTGATTTTGCCGTCACTTCGGATGGCTCAAAATACCAAAACCCACGGCATCTTAAGAAGCATGAGCTTAACTTAAAACGCAAACAGCGAAAGCTATCTCGCAAAAAGGATAAGACCACGAACAAGCGGCGTAAAGCTCGTATTGCTGTGGCAAAAGTGCATTCTAAAATTTCGAGAGTGCGCTCGGATTTCCTCCACAAGCTGTCCCGTAAGACAGTTAACGAAAACCAAGTTATCGTGGTGGAAAATCTAGCAGTGAAAAACATGGTCAAACATCATCACCTTGCCCAGGCAATTAGTGATGCAGGTTGGGAAATGTTTTGCACCATGCTCAAATACAAAGCAGAGTTTGACGGCAAGATTTATCTAGAAATAGGCAGGTTTTTTCCCTCTTCTGACCTTTGCTCAAATACGCTGCTACAAATCCCAAAGATGGATCTCTGTGTCCGCTCGTTTGATTGCCCTCGTTGCAATCAGCGACATGACCGAGATGTGAATGCGGCGATCAATATCAGAAATGAAGGCTTACGGATTTTGGCGTTGGGAATCAGCGCTACTGCCCTTGGACGCAATGTAAGACCAAAACGGTATGGACGCAAGTCTACTACTGTAGAGGCTGTTGCGGTTGAATTGGGAAGCCCGCGTTCTATCTGTACTCAGACGAACGTCGGGTAATTCACATGTTTAAGTAGGCGATCGGGTATTAATTTTTTATGGCTGAGGAACGGATTGTACCAGTTTTTGACGCACAGAGCGTAACTATTTCTCGTGAGGAGGGCTTGATGCTCTACGAGGATATGGTTTTGGGGCGTTTGTTTGAAGACAAGTGCGCTGAGATGTACTACCGGGGCAAAATGTTTGGTTTTGTCCACTTGTACAACGGCCAGGAAGCGGTGTCTACTGGCGTGATTCGATCGATGCGCCGCGATAGTACGGATTACGTCAGCAGCACCTACCGCGATCACGTTCACGCTTTGAGCGCGGGCGTACCGGCGCGGGAAGTGATGGCGGAGTTGTTCGGAAAGGAAACCGGTTGCTCGAAGGGCCGGGGCGGTTCGATGCATATGTTTTCGGCCGAACATCGGCTGTTGGGAGGCTATGCTTTTGTGGCTGAGGGGATTCCGGTAGCTACGGGGGCGGCTTTTCAATCGAAGTACCGGCGCGAAGCTTTGGGCGATGAGAGCTCCGATGGCGTAACTGCTTGTTTTTTTGGCGATGGTGCTGCAAATAACGGGCAGTTTTTTGAATGTTTGAATATGGCTGCTTTGTGGAAATTGCCGATTCTTTATGTTGTGGAAAACAACAAATGGGCGATCGGCATGGCCCACGAGCGAGCCACTTCTGACCCCTTGATTTACAAAAAAGCTCATGCTTTTGGCATGGCTGGATTCGAGGTTGACGGGATGGATGTTTTGGCGGTGCGGGAAGTCGCCAAGGAAGCCATAGCACGGGCGCGGGCTGGCGAAGGCCCGACTTTAATCGAGGCTTTGACTTATCGCTTTCGGGGTCATTCTTTGGCCGATCCTGATGAGTTGCGCTCTAAGGAAGAGAAGGAATATTGGTTCCCCCGCGATCCGATTAAGAAGTTGGCTGCTGATTTGATCGATCGCACTTTGGCTACTGCTGAAGAATTAAAAGCGATCGACAAAAAGATCGAAGCTGTAATTGATGATGCGCTAGATTTTGCGGAGAAGAGTCCCGAACCCGATCCGAGCGAATTGTATCGGTATATCTATGCTGAAGATTAGTAGTTAGTTCGCGATAATTTGCGTTGAATTGCAGCCGCAGGTGTTAACCTGTGGCTGCCCGCATTTCAAGCTATAATCGAAGGTAGACTTTCTGTAGAAAAAGAGAGGCGCTATGATAAATATCGATCGCAATTGGAGTCAAACAACCAAAAATATGGGTGCAGTTCGAGTCAAAGTCAAACTAACAAATGCCATTGATGAAGAGTTAGTCAAGAGAGGATTGCTCAATCCAAATCTTCTGCGAGTGTACGAAGCAGAAGCACTGATAGATACTGGTGCAGTACGCACAGCAATTCCTGTAGAAGTTTGCGAACACCTTGGTTTGAGAATTCGGAGTCAGGAAATAGCAAAATATGCTGATGGTAGACAAGAAACAGTGGGATTGACTGGGCCTATGATTATTGAAATGGCAGGGCGCGAGACGATCGAGGCCGCAATGGTTTTAGGCGATATCGTGCTCATCGGTCAAACTGTGTTAGAAACTTTAGACTTGCTGGTAGATTGGAAAAATCAGCGTTTAGTTCCAAATCCCGAAAATCCCGAAAGAGCTGTGTTGAGAGTATAAAAACCATATTCATGACACCTCATAAACCCGGTTTTTTCATAGATATATGACAATCTTAAGTGAACCGTATTGGTTCGTCGTGAGGACTTCACTTCTTCTGAAAAAAGGTTCGTAGTAAGGATTTTAGGATTGAAAACTTAATAACTTAAATACCTCCTACAGTTCTCTCTACTGTAAGTTGCCTTCCTCAAAGGAGGCAGAGCCTCCGCACCTGCATTACTAGGCAGAGCCTGGTAACCAGCAAGGTTCCCCCTGGGACTTTAGTTTTTCTTAAAAAAGTGTTTAATAAAGAAGAACTAAAGTCATCACTACGAACTAAATTGAGCGAGGTTATTAATAGAGATTGACAGATACGGCTTGCAATTCTTGAGCTTTTTCTTCCGGTAAAGCATCGTTGACAAACATTCCCGCTGCGAGTTCGGTTCCCGCTAGGTATTTGAGCCGATCGCGCGATCGGTAGGGCGGATAAAACTCAGCGTGCAAATGCGCCTCTGGGTGAGGCTTTCCGTCTGTGGGCGCTTGAAACCAAGCCATCAAATAAGGGAATGGGCGGTGCCACAAACCATCATATTTAAGGGCGACTGTTTTTAAGGCCTTGGCAAGTCCTTGACGCTGTTTTTCGGTAAGATCGATAAATGTGGCAACCGGTGCGATGGGCGCAATCCACACTTCGTAAGGGTAGCGGGCGCAAGCGGGCACAAAGGCGATCGCATATTCATCTAAATACAGAATTCGCTGTTTGTCTGAAATTTCCTTTTGAATCAAATCTTGCAGCAAACCGCTGCTGTTTTTTTGATAGTAAATCGACTGACATTCTAACATCCGCGCCGGCACCGGTGGCACGAACGGATAAGCATAAATTTGACCGTGGGGGTGGTGCAAAGTTACTCCAACTTCTACGCCGCGATTTTCAAAAGGCAAGACATATTGAATTTCGGGATTGCTGCTGATAACTGAAGTGCGATCTGCCCACACTTCTAACAATAATTCTAAGTGAGTTAATTCCAAAGAACCCAACGAAGCCAGCGGATCTTGAGTAAAAACGACAACTTCACAAACGCCGTTAGCCGGTACAGTTTCCACAATATTTGTAGGTGCATTATTTGCCGGGAAACTCATCGATGGAAAGCGGTTGTCAAAAACTGCTATGTCGTAATTTCCTCGCGGCAATTCTGTGGGAAATCTAGGATTAATTGTAGCAGCCAGCGGGTTATATTCCGGCGGTGGCATGAAAGTTCTTTCCTGACGGTGGCTGGCATATGCTACCCATTCCCCCCGCAAGGGATGCCAGCGAAAGTGCGGGTTGGCTTTTACAGGTTCATTGCTGGGACTTACGGCGGCGATGCCTTTTGGAATTGGGTAGCGGCTGTAAAGTGCGATCGGGCGGCCGTCGGGTTTTCGCAATGTTTGGCGGTACATTTTTTGTGGGCGATCGAGCATTTTTAATATATTTTATTCCTAAGTTTCCTCAAATGTGTTAAAAATGACCGGGCTTGCTCGCGATCGGCTTACAGGCCCGTTAAAAAAACTGTCCGAACTTTTGATGACTGTTAATTAATGGGATATGGGTAGTATTCAGAGGGCGGTATAGCGGTTCTCAAGCGTGGTGAGGTATGCCCTATGCCCTATGCCCTATTCCCTATCCCCTATCCCGGATAGTACCTCAGATGAGAGATCGAAAGGCTATATCTCTGCGATATGCCCTGTAAAAACAGCTTTCTTTGTACTTTTATTTCGCCGATTTCTGCGCCTTGTTTTCGGGTTCTACTGATTGCAAAGCTCCGTCGAGAATTGTCCGCGCTTCCTCAGCTTGGCTCCTAGCTTCTCGATAGCGGACGTTAGCTTGAGCGAAGGTTTTGAGAACTTTGAAACCGTCTTTGAGACGACCAATTTCTTCTGCCGTCACAGACTCATCTGTAAACAAAATGTCGATCGCCTCCCGGATTTTGAGTGCTTCTTCGCGGGATTCCATGACTTTCAATTTGAGACTTGCCAAATTGCTCAAAATCTGCACCGCTTCAGTAATTGCGTCTTCGCCATCCGAGGCGGCATCTTCGATATCCTTAACTTCAACAAACTGCTTGGGCCCAAATCCTTCTGCGAGCTCTGTAGGTAGCTGACCTTCATCCATCAGCAGCATCAGCTTATCCATCGCTTGTTCGCGGGCTTTGACTGAATCTTTCCCTCTGACAGTTAAAATAATTTCGGGGCTTTGAGGGAGTGTATAGCGAACCATATTTTGACCACAAGTGTGCGACAACAATTGAATGATATTTTATCTTTATTCGATCGCCTGTTGCAGCGATCGTTCCGCTTCCTTGCTAACCGCTTGCCCAAATTTGACGCCCTTAGAATGGATACAAGCCCCCAATTTAAGTCATGGAGAGAGAAAATTTTTAGCTCAAACTTCAAGATTCCAGATTCAGCGGGAGAGCAAATCTTAAATCTTCAAGGCCCGAATCTAAAATCGACTGACATCGTTTCCGGTGACATCGGAATCATAAAATCGAATCAAAAGTTAACACTCAACCATTGAGTTTTTCGACCCCCAGTCAAGAGTCAACAGCCAACAGTCAACAGTCAACAGTGAGCAGTCAACAGTCAACAGTCAACAGTCAAGAGCTGACAAATATACACTCAAAAGGAACCCTCGACCATGAAAGATAAAATTCTTAACTTTATCAACTTGATTCTAGTAGCTGATGTGTTTTTCGTCTTTGCTATTTTTGGGTGGTTTGCGATCGCCGTAGTTGGGCGATCGACCGGAGTGAATCTCGGTTTCGATTTATGGTACAGTCTGTGGCAACCCGTATTCAATCCCGCCCTGGGAATTCTCATGGGCGGTGCAATTCTCAGCGGTATCATTAACCAAGTTTCTAAACGCCTCAATCCCAAGTAAAATTTATGTTGTATTTGAAACGGTGATTTGGGAGGCTAGAGCCGCTAAATTACGTCGCAAATAAGGATTGGACGATCGGGATCTAAAAAAATCAACCCATGTTCTGAGTAACAAAAGTCTGGCATAAATTATGGGAGAACAAAAGTGTATCGGCATTCTCACTAGCGGAGGTGACTGTGCAGGTTTAAATGCCGTGATACGAGCCGTTGTTTACCGCGCAACGGGAACTTACAATTGGAAAGTAATGGGAATTCGTCAAGCCACCAACGGATTGATGAGTCGTCCCCCGGAAGCAATTCCTTTGAATATTGAGAAAGTAGACTCTTGGCTCACCATTGGCGGTACAATGCTGGGCACGACAAATAAGGGCAACCCTTTTGCTTTCCCGATGGCTGACGGGACTCTGCGCGATCGCTCCGATGATATTATTCAAGGCTATCATCAACTCGGTCTGGATGCCTTAATTGGCATAGGTGGCGATGGTAGTCTCGCCATTCTCAGGAAGATTGCTCTCGAAGGTAATTTGAATTTAGTGGCTATTCCTAAAACTATTGATAATGATGTCGGAGTTACCGAGCGTTCGATCGGTTTTGATACTGCTGTCAATATTGCTACAGAAGCACTAGACAGATTGCATTTTACTGCGGCAAGTCACAGCCGCGTGATAATTGTTGAAGTCATGGGACGCGACGCCGGACATATTGCAATTAGTGCCGGAATTGCTGGGGGAGCTGATATCATTTTGATTCCCGAAATTCCTTACAAAATTTCCGAAATCTGTGCCAAAATTCAAGAACGCCAACAACGCGGAAAAAACTACTGTTTAGTTGTAGTAGCGGAGGCAGTTCGCACAGAAGCAGGCGAATTAGTAATGCACACAAATCGCTTAGGTCAAAGTCGATTAGGCGGAATCGGTCAGTATTTAGCTGATACAATTTCGGAATGTAGCGGTGCAGAAACCCGCGTCACGGTTTTGGGACACACTCAACGCGGGGGAACGCCTTCTTCGTTAGAAAGATTAATTGCTTCTGCTTTTGGCGTCGCAGCAGTTGATTTAATTGCCGAAGAGAAATACGACTGCATGGTATCTTGGCAGCAGCGAGAAGTTGTCAGCGTTCCGTTGGAAGATGCGATTTCCAAATATAGACCGGTAGACTTCAACGGTACTTTGGTTAAAACGGCCCGCGGTTTGGGAATTTGTTTGGGAGATTAGACAATTATTTGTCTTAGTTCTCAAACAGTAACAAGAAGCAAAGAAACCGGGTTTTTTGGCAATAGAGGGTTTTTGGCTAGTATTTATACCATTTCTCTAAAATCATGCAATACTCTCCGACCCCCCCTAGCCCCCCCTTAGCAAGGGGGGGGACAAGAATACTGTTGCATTATTTTTTGAAATTGGTATTAGTTAAAAAACCCGGTTTCTGGCCCCATGTTTTTCACTTTCCCATCAGAAAACCATCGGTGTGTATCTGTGTCGATCGACTTGACAACTGCGATCGATCCTGTGATTTATGCTGAAAGTAGATTTGGCACTTGTCCAAAAACTTGAGGGTGTAATCCGCACGGGTAGCCCGCCTGCCAGTTTCGATGTCCCAGAGGTACGATGGAATATAGGGACAAAGACCAAGCCCGTTAAGGTTAAGCTTGGCAATAATACCCACAGGAAGGTAACAATGACACTTAACTTGCGGCGACCGATTTTGATAGGCGGAATAGGACTTTCAGCGGCGCTGTGGCTGCTGGAAACTTTACAGCATTCGGGTTCAGAAATGGGCGAAACGGCACTCATCGGCTTGGCGGCCGCTGGTGCGGGTTATTGGTGGTGGAAGCAACAATCCCCCAAACTCGAACTCGCACTCGCGGAACCCCTGGTCAACCGCGAAGCAGCCGAAAAAGCGATCGCCACGGCATCCGCCGCGATTAATTTGCTAGCTCAGGAAGCTCAAAACTCGGCAAATCCGGCTAATCTAACAGCAAAGCTCGATCGGCTCAAAGCGGAATTAGACAGACAAGACTTGCGGATTACCGTAAGCGGCGGCAAAGCTGTCGGCAAAACTGCCTTAATTCAAGTTTTAAATTCTAATTGGGCATCCCAACAACCGTCAAAACAGATTTTCTCAGAAACAGCACCGCTGTTTACCAATACCACAAATGTCGATGCTAAAATCAGCGGTGATTTAGTGTTGTTTGTGACAGCGGGCGACATTACGGATTCTGAATTTAAAACATTATCTCAGCTAATTTCAGCAGGTCAGCGCGTGCTGCTAGTCTGGAACAAACTAGACCAATATTTGCCAACGCAGCAGTCGCAAGTTTTGCAGCAGTTGCACCAAAGAATGCAAGGAATATTGGGAACAGAAGATATAATTGCGATCGCAGCTTCCCCAAATTCTATTAAAGTGCGGCAGCACCAAGCAGACGGCACTGTTAAAGAACGGATCGAAAATCAAGTCTCTCAACTCGAACCGCTGACAGCAAGATTGACTCAAATCGTAACCGAAGAACGGCAACAGTTGGTCTGGGCGAGTGCGGTGCGCGAAGCTGCAACTATTAAATTAGAAGCAAAAACTTTGTTAAATGCAGTCAGGCGCGATCGGGCAATTCCCATCATCGAACAATATCAGTACATCGCCGCCGCCGCCGTTTTTGCTAACCCAGTTCCCGCCTTAGACTTGCTAGCAACAACCGCCATCAGCACCCAACTCGTCATCGACCTCGGCGCTATCTACCAGCAAAAGTTTTCTTTAGACCAAGCTAAAACAGTAGCGGGAACCTTAGCAACCCAAATGTTCAAACTCGGATTAGTAGAACTGTCTACCCAAACTATTACTGGACTGCTGAAAAGCAATGCCGTCACCTATGCAGCAGGAGGCGCGGTGCAGGGAATTAGTGCAGCCTACTTTACCAGAATAGCCGGACTGAGTTTGATTGAATATTTCTCAACTCAAGAATTGGAAAATGCTAAAGGCATCTTCAATCTTACGGAACTGACGAAAACTTTGCAAGCAGTATTTATGCAAAATCAGCAAGTTTCCTTCTTGCAAGGTTTCATCAACCAAATCGCAAGTCGTCTCGCGCCTCAAATGTCTCAGTCCGAGGCAGTAAATTCAGCCGCCAATTAAAACCTTGTAGGGCGTGCACCGCGCACCGGTTTTGGCGGTCGTGCAATGCCAGCCCTGTCTGGCATGGTAAATTTGAATAGGAGAAACAGCAGAAACTCGCTATTTCTCCTTGTATTTTTCAGACATCAAGTGGGGCGGGGCGGATTTATTGAGGTTATTGGTTGGCGGTCAAATAGTGTATGTCTAATTATATAAAAATTATGAAAAATGTCAAAAATATTTATGACCAATTGTACAAAAAAATTGGCCTGAGATTGTCTGAAACTAAACTGTGGGATATGGGTGTATTTTTTGCGTTATGGGCTTGGGTAATTTATGGATATTTGTCTCCTAAAAGTCCCTATAATTTGTCTAAATACTACAAAAAGAAACGTCCCGATGTCTTAACTTTTCAAGTGTTTTGTCCGACCAAAGATCCGCAAAAATTCCATCGCATCAGCATCATGGAAGAACACTCTTTTCAAAGCATATTTCTAGCTCCTGGCAACTTGATTCGCTTCCCAATTTTCTGTTTTAATGACAAAGTAGTTTCTCGATCTTTGGCTGGTCGAATTATTCCAGAATTATTAGATATGGGTCTGCCGATTAATCCCAGCGAGCGCGCCCAATTAGAAATCAAAACTTTTTATGACGATGTATCCAGAAGCAACTGGACAATTTATGTAGATCCCTCTGAGTTTAGTCGAGTAGAATATCAGCAAATGCTCTGCTGTTATGAAGCACATCGTGAGGAAATAGATTCTCAACTAAAAACTTCTAAAGTTATTCCGTGGTGGAGTCCGAAATCAAAATATCCCAAAAGCTTTGAATTTGATTATCGTGCCAAACGTATTGCTCGAATTGTCTATGGAGCCATGCCTCAACCTCAAGTATTCTCACCTCAGAAAATTTCTACTGGCTGCGTAGTAGATGGCAACTGGATGCCTATTTCTAATGAAACTTTGACCGTTTACCCGAATGGGCAATGGCAGATTCATATTCGACGAAAATTTGGCAAAAACCCGTGGGATAATTATACAATTGGTCAAGGGAAGGTAACATTTGTGGATCCAGTTCTAGTATTTGATGTTGAGTCGCTGCATTTTTATGATTTAGACTCTATTAAAGATATCACCGTTCGCGAATATTTTGCTTCTTTTGCTGATAATGAAGGTAAGAAATTGACGGATTTTTATCAACTTGGCAAGATTCCATCTAAATTCAAACCACACGTATACGGTAGATAAATTATTTAAGCAAATACTCAAAACATATTTTAAAATTGACAAAATAATAAATGTGGGATAAATTTAATTCGAGTATTTTATCGAAACAGTCTGTTAAACCGATCGGTTTTTTGAGGCTGACCTAAATATTGTCTGGTTTTCTATTTTTGCTGGCTCAGATTCCAGTTATATCAAATCCTCTCTTCATCGGAATGATTCAGATATATATTCTCGGACTCTGTGTACTCTGTGTTCTAGCGCCGGTTAAATCACCTGACGATGCAACGGTCAACGATATTACTTTTTACAGAAGTGCGATCGCACTTTTATGCACACACTGTCCAGAATATTGTTAACAAAACTTACGCCAGCGGGGTCACAAACCCGGTTTCTGCATCAAGCATCTCTCGGAAATATCGACGATTTTTCAGAGAAACCGGGTTTTTTGCGTAAGTTTTAGTTCAGAGGACTTTTGTTTTGACGTAGAAACTTAAGTCACTGCCGGAATCCGAGTTTGATGAGGTTGTTGACGCGCCTTTGTCCTGTTTCTACCTAACTCCCCAATAAAAAGCTAGAAATTTATCAAAAATTGTATTAAAATAAGAAATAGAATGTTATAGTTCGACGCTCAATTACATTGCTTAAAAAAGCCGATCGCCAATGGCTGACAATTCCATCCAAGAAAATCGCTTGTCCCTAGCCCGTGCCAGTTTGCGCGAAGCCCTCGCGCGGTATTCTCACTTGCGCCAAGGCAAAAAAAACTCGAACAATACAGAATTAGAAGCGGCGCTGCAAACTCAGTTAGATATCTTAAGTTACACCTCAGAAAAGCTCGATCGCAATGTGATTCGCATTGCCACTTTCGGCATGGTCAGCCGCGGCAAATCAGCGGTATTAAACGCGCTTCTGGGTCAAAAAATCTTGCAAACAGGCCCTCTCAACGGCGTTACTCAGTGGCCGCGTTCCGTGCGCTGGAGCGTGCCTTTGCCCCTCCTTGACAGTGTAGAACCCCCCCAACTCCCCCTTGGTAAGGGGGGGCTTATGGAACCGCCCCTTGGTCAGGGCGTGCCTGTGGAACCACCCCTCAGTAAGGGGGGACAAGGGGGGATTCAAGTAGAGTTAATTGATACTCCCGGAATTGATGAAGTTGGCGGCGAAGTGCGCGGCGATATGGCAAAACAAGTCACTCGCCAAGCTGACTTAATTCTGTTTGTCGTGGCTGGCGATATCACCCGCACTGAATATCAAGCTTTGTGCGAATTGCAAACAGCTCAAAAACCGCTGATTTTAGTTTTTAATAAAATTGACCTGTATCCAGAATTAGACAGAAAAGCTATTTACCAAAGTTTGCAATCACTGGGAAATTCTGAAGGCTTAGCAGCAGATTCGGTAGCAGATGCCACAGATACGGAAATTTCGGGCGATCGACCAAACAACACTTCCGATCGATCTACACCAAAATCCGCTCCTAAAATTGCTAAATCTTTAGAAATAGTCATGGTAGCCGCCGAACCCGCACCGGTGCAAGTGCGCGTCGAATGGTCAGATGGAAGTGTCACCCACGAATGGGAGTCGCCTCCCCCCCAGATAGACCAACTCAAGCACAAAATTTTGACAATTCTTAACAGAGAAGGGCGATCGCTCCTCGCTCTCAATGCTTTAGTAGAAGCTAGAGATGCCGAAGCAAACATTGCTCGTCAAGTTCTCAAATTGCGGCAAACAGAAGCCGACGATTTAATCTGGCAATTTGCCAAATACAAAGCTTTGGCTGTGGGGATAAATCCCATTGCTTTCCTAGATGTCATGGGAGCAACTGTCGCAGATTTAGCCTTAATTCGCTCCTTATCCAGACTTTACGGTTTACCCATGACTGGTTACGAAGCGGGGAAACTTTGGCAGACTATTTTCTCCAGCGCAGGCGGCGTACTTTTGGGAGAATTAGGTAGCAGTTTCCTCTTGGGATTTGGCAAAAGTGCCGCTGCTGCTGCTCCACAAATTGGCTTTTCTACTTTTGCCGGAGTCGCTGTCACTCAAGCTAGTTTAGCAGCTTACGGAACCTACGCTGTCGGTCGGGCGGCTCAAGTTTATTTAGAAAAAGGCTGCACTTGGGGCCCTCTGGGACAAGATACGGTAATTCAAGAAATTCTCGCCACTATCGAGCGCAATACAATTATCGATCGCCTCCAGCAAGAATTTAAAATATGACACAAACAACAGCCATTACTGAAATCATCCAAACTTTAGCAGATGTTGAATCTCGATTCAATATTACACGAACAGAAGCCGAGGGATTTTTCCCAGAATGGTATACAGATTTGCCCGAAATTACAGAAGCGGATCGAGCCGGTCTTAATTCGCTCCGGCGCAGATATCTCTATCATTTAAATGATGGAAGTCTGACAGAAGGAACCGTCACGCTAATCATGGGTTCACCTCTCTTGGAACGAGCGGGTTTTTACGATTCACCTTTTAAAATGACTGGTGAAAAATCTGTACAAATTGTTTTAGATGAGGAAGATGAAGAAATAGAAACTATCCAAGGAAGGATTGATGTTTTAGTGATGCAAAATCAGTTTTGGGTGACACTTTTAGAGTCGAAGCGCACCACCATCTCAGTAAGGTCTGCACTTCCCCAAACACTAGCATACATGACAGCCAATCCCCGGAAGGATAGACCGAGTTTTGCTGCGATGACAAATGGCAGTGAAATTGTATTCGTCAAGCTAGACTTTCAGAATCCACCTCAATATGACTTATCAAGAATATTTTCACCGCTTCCTCTAACCAACGAACTTTATACGGTTCTTCAAGTCTTGAGAAAAATTGGTCAACTGATATTAATTCCGGTGGCACCGGAATGATATAAACGGAGGACACGGCAGTGCCGTTTCCCTACCCGGATTAATTGTAGGGACACGGCATTGCCGTGTCCTGATTGTGGGTAATATTAATTCCGATGCTACCTGATTTGATATGATTCCCAATTCTTCAATTCTTTAATCTAAAATCTAAAATCTAAAATCCTATTACCTTCCGGCGATTCTCACACCTTCCCTAAAATGGGCGATCGTGGCAATTACCGCTATTGAAAAGTAAAACAGTCTGATCAGCCAAAAACAAATCCGCATTGACCAGGTAACAATGGTAGGAGCCACACCTGTTAACTGCACAAATCTGGAATTAACTTTTTTTTCAAAGCTGTCTAAGTCTTTCATCTCCGATTGTTTGGTCGGAATTACTGGAAACTGACCAGTATATACGTAATAACCGAGAAAACCTTGCAATCCTACTTTTCTCTGCAAAAAAGAGTTAGTTAATGTTGCTGTTTCTGCAGGCAATAAGTTATCCGATTCTCCGACTTTTTCTAACCAAGAATTATATCTAATTACTGGCGTAATCATGAAAACTAAGGGAACTACAACTATTAATAATGCTGCACTAATTTTGCGTCCGTATTGAGGAATCAAAAGTTTTGTAGCTACCCCAAATCCCATGCCGATAAAAGCAAATATTAAAATATTTAACAGTTCAATAATTTCGATGCCTCTCAACAAATCACCGATAATCAGAATTGTATATAATAATTTGTCCGCTAGCAGCAGGGCTGCGAATTTGATCAGAATTGAAACGCCTACAATAGTAGCTGCAATCGCTAAATACCCGATGCCCCCTAGAATGTACAGAAAAATTGAACCGGCTTGTTTTAATGGCTGCATGGAATTATTCACTCTTGTGAAAGTTTAGGAGTCTGATTGACAAAACAATTTCAAATTTTAGATAAGTTTTGCTCTCCAAATTTGACTTTTAAAATTGATTAGCTCGATCGGTTGAAGTCAATTTCAAATCTAAAATCTAAAATCGATTGACAAGTTCCCGCGCTGCCGCTTTTGCGATTTGTGCGATGCTTTCCTTGACAGCACTTTCTTCGATCGCCCCCGGCTCTGGTTCCTCTTGGCGATCGATCCCCAACCATAAAAGATACTCGATATTACCGGCCGGGCCAAGTAAAGGCGACCACGTTAAACCCCGTTGCTGCCATCCTAAAGCTGTGGCTGCTTTCCACACTTGAAAAATCGCATCGGCTTGAGTTGCTGAGTCTCGCACTACGCCTTTTTTCCCGACACGATCGCGCCCAACTTCAAACTGCGGCTTTACCAACAATACCGCTTCTCGCGGCGGTGCCAACAATTCCCACAGCGCCGGTAAAATCTTATCTAGGGAAATAAACGACACATCGACTACCGCCAAATCGGCTCGCGGTGACTCGCCGTAAAGCTCAGCAGCAGTCATGTAGCGCAAATTGGTGCGTTCTTTCAAAATTACCCTCGGATCGTTACGCAAGCCCCAGTCAGCTTGACCGTAGCCCACATCTATGCCGTAGACGAGGGCTGCACCGGCTTGCAGCAGACAGTCGGTAAAGCCGCCTGTGGAAATGCCACCGTCAAGACAAATTCTGCCCGCTACGGGAATCGCAAACACTTCTAAAGCTTTGGCTAGTTTGTCGCCGCCTCTGGAAACGTAGCGCGATCGCTCTTTAATCTTAATTTTTGCTGCAATGTCAACCTCAGTGCCCGGTTTGTCAACTACCTGTTGGTCGATCGAGACTTTCCCCGTCCGAATCAAGGCCTGAGCTTGCTGTCGGGAAGCGCACAAATTTAGGTCTACTAATAAAGTGTCTATTCGTTGTTTAGCCAAGGTTTTTAATCTGTACGCCACGGTTGTTGACAGTAACCAGATTACCACTTACGCAAAAACCCGACTGCGGATTTTTGGCGATTATTTTGCTTTTCCCAGCAGAAGTACCGCCACGAGCCCGCTGCCATTTTTTCCGCGCTTGAGAGAGCTGCGGGGGCGATACCCCTCACCTCGTATTGTGTGACACAGATCGCTCTGTGTGTGTAGTTTTATCACAGTTCGACAATTCTTAGAATCACACAAAAACTTTGGCTAGTAGCGGATTATGTAGATACAGGGGAATGTGCCACACACACAATCAGGGCGATCGAGCATGAAAACAATGAACTTTCCTATCAAAAATCCGACTATTTGTCAAGAAAATCCCTTAGCCTTCGTCAGCGGTAACATCATCCACATTCTTTATCCCAACGGCGAAGTAGAAGTAACAACAACCGAGCAAATCGATCGCCGCCAAACCAAAAATCCCCTCGACAAATGCCTCGTCTGGGGATGTGTTGGCGATTTTTAACCAATAAAAAAGATCGCTTAGAGGCTGTGATGCCAAAAAAGCGATCGAGATAGTGCTACCTGCAAGCTACAGATGCAATTTTCTGTTACAAGAAAGAGCTTGCTTGACTTAAATATCTTGTTCGCTCAATTCGCGAATCATGTAATCAAAAGGTTGCTCCAGAAAAGGCCCCACAGACAAGCCTGCAGCTTCCACCTCAGCCTTAACCATCTCCTTCATAATGCCAATCCCCATCACCGTAGGGCCAATGGGCACGCTTAGAGAATTGTAAGTTTCCCGCAAACCTTGCAGCACGCGCTCGTCGAGCACATCCGTACTTCCAGCAACCAGGGCGTAAGTAGCATAGCGCAAGTAATAGTCCATGTCCCGCAGACAAGCCGCGTAACGGCGAGTCGTGTAGGCATTTCCACCGGGACGGATCAGTTCCGGCTGTTCGGCAAATAGCTGGATACCAGCTTGCTTGACAATTGACGCAGCATTGCTGTTGATTGCCGCTGCAGCCTGTACCCGTGCTGTGCCGGTTGCAAAATAAGATTTCAACCGATCGATACCATCCCGGTCTAAATACCTGCCAGCAACATCATAATTTTCAATCAGACTCGTCACTGCATCGCGCATTAGTTTGTCTCCCAAAAATCTTTATCAATACTTTGCTATCTGAGATAGACCGCCTATTGTAGACTACTACAAATCGGCCTTTGATTAAGATTTGAGATAGGATTTGCACGATCGGCAGTCAATCCCCGACCAATAGCCGCAAAATTCTGCCGTTTGTTTTGTATAAACAGCCGAAACACAGACCAAATAAGAATCACAAACTACCCAACCGCGATCGGCTCAATTTTGAATTATTGTATCTTTTGCTACAAAAAATTGATAGCTGAAGGCCTACGATCGCCCAAACAGTCTGAAATCTGCCGTTAGCGAAGCTTGCAGAAGAGAATCGCCCGCAACCACACCAATATCAGGAGTAAGTGATGTTCCAGACACCCCAAGAAGCCCTAAACTACATAAAAGAAAATAAAATCCAGATCGTTGACCTAAAATTCATCGATATGCCGGGGATCTGGCAACACCTTTCCCTGTACCACGACCAAATCGACGAAACCGCCTTCACAGACGGCATACCCTTCGACGGTTCCAGCATTCGGGGCTGGAAAGCCATCAACGAATCAGACATGACGATGGTCATCGATCCGACCACCGCTTGGATCGACCCGTTCATGGCAGAACCCACCATCAGCTTCATTTGCAGCATCAAAGAGCCCCGCACCGGCGAACCGTACAATCGCTGTCCCCGCACCATAGCTCAAAAAGCCATAGACTACTTACTGACAACCGGTCTCGGCGATACAGCATTCTTCGGCCCGGAAGCAGAATTTTTTATTTTTGACGACGTTCGCTTCGACCAAACCCAAAATTCCGGCTACTATTACGTAGATTCGATCGAAGGTCGCTGGAATTCTGGCAAAGAAGAACCAGGCGGCAACCTCGGCTACAAACCGCGTTACAAAGAAGGTTATTTCCCAGTAGCACCAACCGATACCTCTCAAGACATGAGAACGGAAATGCTGCTGACAATGGCAAAATGCGGCGTACCCATCGAAAAACACCACCACGAAGTCGCCACCGGCGGGCAATGCGAACTCGGTTTCCGCTTTGCCACATTAGTACAAGCCGCCGACTACTTGATGACATACAAATACGTCATCAAAAACGTCGGCAAAAAATACGGCAAAACCATCACCTTCATGCCCAAACCGCTGTTTAACGACAACGGTTCCGGGATGCACGTTCACCAGTCGATTTGGAAAGACGGCAAACCTCTATTTGCAGGCGATCAATATGCAGGTTTCAGTCAAATGGGACTGCATTACATCGGCGGCATTCTCAAGCACGCCCCGGCACTTTTGGCACTCACCAACCCGACGACTAATTCCTACAAGCGTTTAGTTCCAGGCTTTGAAGCGCCTGTAAACCTAGCTTACTCTCAAGGAAATCGATCGGCATCAGTACGGATTCCGTTATCGGGAACCAACCCTAAAGCCAAGCGGTTAGAATTCCGCTGTCCCGATGCCACATCCAACCCCTATTTAGCATTTGCAGCCATGCTGTGCGCCGGCATAGACGGCATCAAAAATCAAATCGATCCAGGTGAACCTTTGGACGTGGATATCTACGACCTTTCCCCTGAAGAATTGAACAAGATTCCTTCGACTCCCGGTTCCTTGGAAGGTGCTTTAGAAGCTTTGGAAAAAGACCATAGTTTCTTAACTGAAACCGGCGTATTTACCGAAGAATTCATCCAAACCTGGATTTCCTACAAACTCGACAACGAAGTCAACCCGATGCGCTTGCGTCCTCACCCCTACGAGTTTGCTCTCTACTACGACTGTTAGATAAGTTAAAAATCACACCTCAAAAAAATTAAAATTATCATTTTTTGAGGTGTGATATCATGTGCAATCGAACGATCGCGATCGGATGAGTTTGTGGTGAGGAATTTAGTCTTGACAATCGAAGGACTACAGTCCTCACTACAAACCACTTTTATTTTGGGCGATCGACCGAACATGATACGATTCTAAAAAAGGTCGCCGTTGCAGGCGATTTTTTTTTATATTAAATCAATCCGAACTCCAATTCCCAATTCGCAATTACCCATTCCCAATTCCCAAATTTTAGAACATCTGTATTAGCGCCCAAACTTTGCCGTTACCGGAAACCATCAGGGCTACGCTGTGAGTGGTAGGCCCCATAGTAGCGTCCGAGACATCCTCTACAGCCCATTTATTTGCTTTCTCATCGACAATAAACAAATCGTCAGCGGTAGTGCCTTCTTGAACCCGATATATCTTATTCAAAATGAAACGCTGTCGCGCCTCAGCTTTTGGTATCCCCGTAACTTCATCAGGATCGACAGAGAGGGCACTGCCTTCTTTTAATGTACCTTTCGAGTTACTTAAATTGCGATCGCTCTTTTCTGATATTTGTAGACTGTGAAGCTGGACGCAAGGCTTTGTCTCAGAGATATTTGAGACAGCAGCTAGCGCCCCACTTTTTTCTAAACCGAGAACCGCTGCAAAAGCTGTAAAAATTAACAAAATCTTAAAATTATTCACAGTAATTATCCTTGTTTGTGTGTTAAATGCTGCTGTCAGTATAAAGTAGCAATTAGCGATTAGCAATTACCAAACGATGTCTGATATTTTTGTGATGGTTCGCAATCAAAATAACGTCGCCATGACTTCAGTTGATGGCATTGCCTTCATTACTTTACTGAATCAGGACGGACGGGTACTGGCCGAGGAAACGGTTGCTTTGATGGAGGCAGATGCGGGATTTGATGACTTGGCACCAGGACAATATACTGTAATAGTTAGGCACGAACAGGTTGAACCACAATCTGCAAAATGGGATGTCACGATTGGCAAAAAAGATCGAGTCATCATACTGATATTTGTTTATCTAGAACCGGAACGGGTACTCCTTCGCATTCTAGCTACTGTTGAAGATAGACTATAACTATGACAGCTAATGTTATTCCATCACAATCAATTAAAATGTTTCGCTATCGAGTGCATTTCTTGGCAAAAGACCTTTGGAAGGAGAAAAACCCAGTTGGTCGAATGAATTTGGCTTTGCAGTTGGCGGATGCGGCGAGTACGCTGGCCAGATTGGAAGTGGAGGAAGCACAAAAATTTCAACAAGAGTCGGCTTCGGTTCTGGTTTCAGACTCAACTGAGACTTGATATCAATTTTGGGAATAGGGCATTGGGAATTGGGGATTGACAACCAACTTCTGCATTGCTTTATTGAATGAGCAAGCCGAAAAATTGCGTTACACTTATATAGGTATCTTTACAAAACAACATAAAATCATGACTGTTGCCTATCCCCGCAAGCTCCGCAACGCAATGGGAGCACGCGAAATTTTAGCTCAAGTGGTGCGCGATCGCGAAATTCACCTGATCACCCTCAACCGCTATCGGTTTAGCGAACAGCGCAGTTGCAAAGACCTCACCGACTTGATCGAGCAGCTAGACGGCGAACCGGCCGAACTTGTGCGCGATCTTTCCCGGCACATCTCCGACGAAGCGCGGCACGCCATGTGGCTGACAGATTTGCTGGTAGACTTGGGCCAGAATGTGGGCAAGCCGCCGGGAGTATCCTACATTGACGAGTTTGAAAGGTTGTTCGACAGCGAGAAACAAGACCCTACCAAAGACCGCGAAGATTTTGTAATTTCTTCCCTAGCGGCGATTAATGTCACCGAGAAGCGGGGATGCGAGTATTTCTCAGCCCACATCCACGCCCTGAAAAAGGCTCCTGAAACCGACGAAAACATCAAAATTCGCGAAACCATCGAAAAGATTTTTCCCGAAGAAGCAGGCCACGTCCGCTGGGGGAATCGCTGGTTGGGCGCAATTGCTGCTAAAAGCCCGGAACACCGCCAGAAGGTGGAACAGGCTAAACGCAAGTATGTGGCGATCGAACAAGCAGCATTTGAATCGGGAATGGATATTATGCTGGGGGCAGAACTGCGCCGCGTCACCCGCTTGGTAGACATTGCCAACACGATGCCGATGTGGGAACGCCCGCAATATTTGATGGAGCGCTTGCCCGCAACTCTGTTGGCCCCCGACTTGCAAATGACTAGAGTCGATGTGGCTCAGCGCGCCTGGAACCGCGACCCGCAGGCATTTGTGGAGAAATTTGTGCCGATGTTCCTCAACGGGATGAAAAACATTGAGAAGAAGCCGGCGGCTAAACCCAAGGCTTAAACATCTAGGGAGGCAAAGCAAGAGTGATATGGGTTCCCAGGCTCTGCCTGGGAACCAGTAATAGACTCGTTCTACTCGTTACCAGGAAAAGCTTGGTGACGCAACATGGGAGGCTCTGACTCCGATGTTTTGTCTGGGAGAAGCCTTTTGGGGAGCGGTTTTTGTCAAGAAACCGGGTTGATGAGGGTTTTTGTAAGTGAGTCGTATTTTTGTAAGTCCTAAATAGGAAGTAAACTGATTGTTGGAATAGTTTTTCTTATAAATATTAATCATGACTAACAGCGAACCGAACATACAAACAGCTTCCGCAGAAAGCCAATCTAGTGAAAGCGCGATCGCCGATGCCCAGGTTGAAAAAGCCACAGCAGTAACCTATGCAGAAGAAATTGAGACTGTGATTGCCAGCATGGCTGTAGACCAAAAAGTCATGGTGGGAAAAAATGAAGCTGGCGGGCATCTTTGGAAATTCAAGTACGGCAGCGTCGAAGTATTCGTACAACTCAGCGGCGAAACCGAAGATGATACTTTGACTGTTTGGGCTTTTGTACTGCAGTTGCCGGCAAAGAATGAAGCTCAATTAATGCGGAAAATTCTAGAAATGAATTGGCTGTCTACCTTGGAATCTCATTTTGCGATTGTGGACAATCAAGTTGCGGTAATATCGACTCGGACGATCGCCGAAATCTCTGCCGGGGAAATTTCTAGAATTATTACTATTGTCGCCACCATCGCCGATGACAACGACGACTTGCTACAAGCAGAATTCGGACTGTAGGGCGCACGACTTTTAAGCCATCGATACTCCGCTAAATTATTGGCAGTTGCGTACCTCACATTTAAGTGGGTGCGTGACTTTTAGCTATTTATTTAAACAAAAATGGTTTGACAAACTTCGCCATACGATCTAGTTCTGGCTTGTTGTGTTTGAGAAGATTATGTCCCCATAACTCATTTGTATTGTCAGAACAATCTTTTGCAAGAGCTTCTCCAATCTCCTCAAAAGTCTTTTTGATGTCTGTCCTTAGATTCTCGGGTTCTGATAGCACTCCCAACACGAATACTCTTGCTTTTAGATCGTCTGGAATATGACTTTCTACATAACTCAACCGATTTTTACTATCGTCGAAATCAATGAGCAAAACCATCATTCTTTCTGGTAATTGTCGCATTTCAGACGCATACTTATTAGTGAATTCCTCCACAGTTTTTTTCCAACCACCAGGAAGTGGCAGGACTTTAACAGCACGGTTATTAAGGTTTGGCCAAAGAAGAAATCCGTTGGCAATCTGGCGATTAGCATCATCTTCTGCCAACACATGAATGTGCGGTTGATACTTATTACTCATAGCTCTATGTCGCCACCAATCAAGGCATTTATCAGGTCGCCTCTAACAGGTATATCACTGAGCAATCTGACTAAAGTTGGCTCTAAGTGGCTTTTGCGATCTAATACAAAGGTATTTTCATTGGAAAACTTGCGGATTGCTTCAGGATTATGCGATGTCACTAAGATTTGTCCGCTATTCTTAAATGAGCGTCGCAGTGATGTGACAAAATGTCCAACCTCCGATAAGGATAGATAGTTGTCAGGTTCATCCCAGAAGCAAAAAAGAGGGCCATAGGATTTGTTAGCAGCCAACACAAGAGCGCAAAGAAAAAAGCATTTTTCACCGTCAGATAAGCTTTCAAAGTCAACACTCAGATTCGCATTATTTGCTTCAAATCGCACAATCATGCTTTTGGAGTCTTTGCCGATGAGTTCATTCAGAAAATCCTGAATGTCAGGCATAACTTCTCGGAGATATTTGTCAACCTGTGTATAGGCGGCAGGATAGCGACTGAGTAATCCAGAAACCCACTCCCCAAAGTTTGAACCATCTCGCTTTGGCTCCAAAGTTTCACCATTGGAGTCTCCAGTCATCAAGCTGGGAATCGGGGCTAAAATTATCGTGCGAGCCAGCCAAGTCTTGAAAATATGCAGCGGATCAGTCTCAGATTGCTCCTGAATTACTGGAAGAGCAACAAGATGCCAATCTAGGAGAAACTGAGCTTCACGATTTTGCGAACTGATGTGAAGAGTGACTTGAGCTTCTTTTCTAGAGTAAATTGGATCTCCTGCAACTAGCAGTTGTTCTTCAAAAACTCGCAGCTCTTTAAATTTTTCTGGCAAATCAAACGCCAGGATATATTTGTATAATTTATCTTCAAGTAATACTTCTATTTCAAAGCGGATCGGGACATCAGACCTCCCACGAGCGAAATCTTTTGGGCTAATCAGCTTCAGTTTTTCAAGTTCGCGCATTCTATTGATGCCTCGACTAATCTTCTGAAGGACTTCTAATGCAGAGGCAATAGTTGATTTACCTGCACCGTTTTTTCCAATCAAAAGAGCAGATGGCATTCCCTGTATCTTCAGTTCAAAGTTTTCTAGGCATCTGAAGTTGTTTATATATAGTCTTTGGATCATAACAAAACTACTCCAAGGAGCGGTAACTAAAAAAAATTTTTGAACCTTTTAAACTGCTTAATTAAATAATAGGTATTGCCATAAAATTCCCAAAAATTCGGGTGTTTTTCTGATCTTGAGACAGATTAGTTGCCGAAATATTAATTCCCGCAGCCGACATTTACCTCCAACTTGTCAAAAAAACACCACTGCTCCAAGTCTACTCCGTACTTAAAACTTAATAGGCAGGCCCTGCAATCCAAGAAATCGCGATTCCCAGCCCCAAACCGACGACCACTTGAAAGGGAGTGTGTCCCAGCAACTCTTTCAGGCGAGCTTCATTGAGGTTGTGATCTTCCTCAAAAAACTCGTCAATTAGTTGGTTGAGAATGCGGGCTTGTTTGCCGGCGGCTTGGCGGACGCCAGCAGCATCGTACATAACGATAATTGCAAAAATCGCGGCGATCGCAAACTCGGAACTTTCCCACCCCATCGTTTGTCCCACACCAGCCGCTAAAGCGCCGACAAAGGAAGAATGAGCGCTGGGCATTCCGCCGGTGGTTACTAAATTCCGAAGATTGAATTTACGATTTTTGACTAATTCGATCGGCAACTTTAATACTTGAGCCGCCAGACAAGCGATCAAAGCCACTATCAGTACATGATTGTTTAAAATGCCGCTGCAAATTTCCTGCATACTGTTTGGTATTTCTAGTTACTGCGGCTTGTAATAAAATCAGCAATCCCCAGCAGCGGTAGAGCTTTGCTCCCAAACACTGCCAGTTGAGACTTAGCATCAGCAACAAGCTGCGAAGCTTGACGCCGAGACTCATCAATTCCCCACAAACTCGGATAAGTCACTTTCCCTGCTAGAACATCTTTCCCAGCAGTTTTGCCCAATTCTTCTTGAGTAGCCGTAATATCCAGAATATCGTCAATTATCTGGAAAGCCAGCCCAATATTCTTGGCAAAACGAGACAGCCGCTGCAAATCAGCAGCCGAAGCCCCAGCCAGAATTGCCCCACAAACTACGCAAGCCTCTAACAGCGCCCCTGTTTTGTGAGCGTGAATGTAATTTAAAGTTTCCAGAGAAACATCTGTCTTTCCTTCCGACTCCACGTCAACCACCTGACCGCCTATGAGTCCACCAGCCCCGGCAGCTCGCGCCAAATGGGCGATCGCCTGCAACACCTGCTGGGGGGGTACGTTCTCAGTTTTACTGGCTATAAATTCAAAAGCATAGGTCAACAAACCATCGCCCGCCAAAATGGCGATATCTTCGCCATAAACCTTGTGGTTCGTCAGTTTGCCGCGCCGGTAGTCGTCATTGTCCATTGCCGGCAAATCGTCGTGAATTAGCGACATTGTATGGATCATTTCCAAAGCGCAAGCTGTCGGAATTGCCATCGAGGTAGTGCCGCCGGCCAGTTCGCAGCTAGCCAAACACAGGATCGGACGCAAGCGCTTGCCGCCCGCTAGCAGCGAGTAGCGCATTGCTTCGTAAATTTTCTCTGGGTAGATCACCGGTAGTGCACTGTCGAGAGCTACCTCGACCGCCCTTTTTTGCTCGACTAAGTAAGTAGATAAGTCGAAAGCGGATTCCGGTGTGGAAGAATCCATTTCTGTTGCCAATACCATCCCTTGCTCTCTTGTACTGAATGTGAATGGAGATACTTTGAGTTGTTCAGGTCGAATCTGGCCGACTTCTAGGGCGGTGGTTATCCGCACTCCCAGTATCAATTAATCATTCTAAGGGTGTTGTTGCACAGAAAATCTTTGAGTTTTGATAACTTTGTGAAATTACCCGTTTATCTAAAATCTACAATCTCAAATCTCAAATCCGCCACTTTGCCTGACAACTTCCAAAAACCGCTGCACCGCTGCCGTAGGATGGTTGCGCCAAATTAGGGCGATCGCCACCATGCAGGTTGATTCTGGCAAAGATTTGTAAACAACCCCCCTGCGCTGGAAATTTTGCATGGATGCCGGGACGATCGCCACGCCCATCTCGGCCGCTACCAAACTGATAATTGTCTGCATTTGCATCGCTTCTTGACCGGCGATCGGGCTAAAACCGGCTTGCTGACAAAGACTGACGATCGCATCGTACAATGCCGGAGCTTGGGAACGCCCAAATAAGATGAACGGTTCGCCTGAGAGTTCGCGCAATTCCACGTAAGGGCGATTCGTCAAAGGATGCGTTTCTGGTAGCGCCACCATCAGAGGTTCTCGAAACACGATTTCGGAATTTATGGCATCTTCCTCGACTGGAGGCCGCACGAAGCCGATATCAATGCGGCCTTCCCGCAACCCCTGCAACTGTTCGTTAGTTGTGAGTTCGTGCAATTCGAGTTTGACGGCCCGACACCGAGTGCGAAACGCCTGCAAAATAGGTGGAACCACATTGTGCGCGGCAGAGCTCACAAAGCCTACAGTTAGTTGGCCGAGTTCGCCGCGGCTGGTTTGTCTGCCGAGTTGAATTGCGCGATCGACTTGCTGCATAATTTTTTGTGATTCCTCAAAAAAAACCTGTCCCGCTTCCGTTAGCTGCACCGTCCGCTTGGTGCGGCGAAACAATTGAAAACCCAATTCTGCCTCCAAATGCTGAATTTGTTGGCTCAGCGGAGGTTGAGCCATGTGCAGTTTTTCGGCTGCGCGAGTGAAATTCAACTCTTCTGCAACCGCAATGAAATAACGCAAATGTCGCAGTTCCATAATTTCCCATTCCTTAATAATATTTTAAAAGTATAAATTGTTGTTTAAACAAGTATTGGACATTTATGAGGGCATTTAATACAGTGATTAATAGGTGAAATTGAGAATTCAAATAATGGCTAATTTGGATATCAAAATTAGAGAAGTAGAGCTGGCAGATTTGGAACTCATTCTGGCTTTTATTTCGCAAAAAAGCGAGTTTGATGGAGCCAGACATCTGTTAGCAGCAACAACAGATAAATTGCAGGAAACTTTATTTGGCAATCGTCCGCTAGTGCGGGTTTTGTTGGCGGAAGTTGCAGGAAAAGCGGTAGGATTTGCGATGTTTTATCCTTCCTATTCAAGTTTGTTGGCGCAGCCGTGCCTCTGGCTTGATGATTTGTTTGTGCAAGCTCCTATGCGCGGTATGGGAGTGGGTACAGCTTTGTTGAAACATTTGGCGCAAATTGCTGAGTCCACAAATTGCGGGCGGATTGAATGGACTGTTAATACTGGGAATGCGCCTGGTATTGCTTTTTATGAAAAGCAGGGTGCGCGCATTTTGGAAAATATTAGGGTTTGCAGAATTGAGGGGGATGGAATTAATCTGCTTGCTGGGAAATGATTTAATAACGAACCGCGAAGGCGCGAAGAACGCGAAGAGAAGAGAAAAGAAGAGAAGAGGAGAGATGAGATGGCACAAGCTTTTTGGAATTCAGCTCTTTATGAGGGAAATCATGCTTTTGTTTGGCAGTACGGTGAATCGCTTTTGGAGTTGCTGGTTCCGAAGGCTGGTGAACAAATTCTGGATTTGGGATGCGGTACGGGACAGTTAACTGGAAAGATTGCTGAAAGCGGTGCTTTTGTGCAAGGTATTGATTCGTCTTTGGCGATGATTTCTACGGCAAAAGTTAACTATCCTCACATTAATTTCTCTGCTGCTGATGCTAGGGATTTTCAAGTGGAACAGCCGTTAGATGCTGTGTTTTCTAATGCTGTTTTGCACTGGATTAAGCAGCCGGATGCTGCGATCGATTGTGTGGAAAAAGCGCTGAGGCCGGGAGGGCGTTTTGTGGCTGAGTTTGGCGGTAAGGGGAATGTGGGGGCGATCGCCCGGACGCTTTTGAGTGTTTTGTCAGAAATTGGCTTGGGGGAGCCTGAATCGCTTAATCCTTGGTATTTTCCGAGTATCGGCGAGTATGCTGGGCTTTTGGAAAATCATGGTTTTGAGGTGGTTTATGCGGTTTTGTTCGATCGCCCGACTCCCCTAGCCGGCGGCAGCGCGGGTATGGTAAATTGGATTGAAATGTTTGCTGGCGGGTTTTTGGTGGGGTTGTCTGACGAAGTGCGATCGCAGGTAATTAACGCAGTTGAAGAACGTTTGCGGCCAACTCTTTACTGCGATGGTAATTGGATTGCGGATTATCGACGAATTCGCGTTGTTGCTATCAAACAATAGTCGCCGCAGCCACAATTAGCCTGTACGGTATTTAATAGACTTTTTGCATAAATGCTCGATCCTGCAACCGTAGATGTCAGAGAGATCAACACAAATAAACGCAGATAATTTGTGAGTGAGTGCAAGAGATACAATCCATCGCATAACCCGCATGATGTAGGGTGCGTCCAGCAGGCGCACCTTACTACTACAGGCGTATTAAACCATCTTTTTTTGATAACTCGAAACTGTATTTTCCAACAGCATAGCAACCGTCATCGGCCCGATTCCTCCCGGTACCGGCGTGATAAATTCGGCTACTGTTTTCACAGCATCAAAATTTACATCTCCGGCCAAACGGCTAGTACCGTCTGGATTTACGACGCGGTTAATACCTACATCAATTACTATTGCTCCCGGTTTGACCATATTAGCTGAAATCATTTCTGTGCGCCCGACTGCAGCTATCAAAATATCGGCTTGGCTGGTAATTGATTCTAGGTTTTTCGTCCGCGAATGAGCTACAGTCACAGTACAATCAGCTTCTAACAGCATCAGCGCCATCGGTTTACCTACCAAAATACTGCGCCCCAAAACAACGGCATTTTTTCCTTTCAAATCAATCTGATATTCTTCCAATAACCGCATCACTCCGGCGGGAGTACAACTGCGTAAACCTTCTTCCCCGCGCACTAAGCGGCCTAAATTTATAGGGTGCAATCCGTCTGCGTCTTTGTCTGGGGCAATTTGGTACAGCAGTGCAATTGCATCTAGGTTTTCTGGTAGGGGGAGTTGCACTAAAATGCCGTCTACTCGATCGTCCTCGTTGAGCGCCCTAATTGCAAGTTCGAGCTCCGCTTGAGTCGCATTGGCTGGGTAATGCTGGCCAAAGGAAGCTATGCCAACTTTAGCGCAGGCTCGCTCTTTGTTACGCACGTAAGCCGCGCTGGCTGGGTTGTCCCCCACCATCAGCACTGCAAGTCCCGGAGGACGCCCAATCTGGGGTTGTAGGGCGCGGACTCGATCGCTCAGCTCGCTTTGAATCTTTGTCGCTAAAGCTTTGCCATCTAGTATTTGAGCAGTTTTGGCATCCATTGTAGACTCTGGGTTAGGGGCTGACGATTTTAGATTTTACCTTAATCGCAGACTCGGACTAAACTAGAGGAATTTCGCCTCTTGCGATCGAGTCTGGAGATTCTGTTAAAGTAAGTCGTATCTCAAATCTCAAATCAGTTGACCTAATGACTACATATGCAATTAAGCAAGTTTGGGTTCAAAGATTCTCCACTGGCTCTTTATTGCTAATACTTACCAGCGGTTTGCTCAGTTGTGGCAATTTACCCATGTCTCAACTCAATCTTGGTTTTAATGTTACTAATATTGCGGACATTCAACAAAACCGGCAAGTCGATAGTGAAGTTTATCTCCGGGGAAAGGTGGAAAATCGCGCTCCTTTTGTGGGGAATGCGGCTTATCAAATCCAAGACAGTACCGGTAAGATTTGGATTTTAACTAAGCAAGCTTTACCCCAGCTTGGCGATGAAGTTTTGCTGAAGGGAGAAGTCCGCTACAAAAGTATTACGCTAAAGGGATTGGCAGGACAGGATTTAGGTGAAGTTTATGTTGAGGAACTGAAACAATTAAAGCGCACTTCAGCGGCCGATGGTTCGCAATAGGTACAGGCGAATTTTTTCGCTAATTAAGATTGATTTTGATGTGGTTCGGATATTGTCTGTGGGGTGGGGCTGGCTTATTAAAATTGTTTGTTGATGTTCGATATTATTGGTGAAACCGCCCCTAGGACAATACAATGATTCCGTATCTCCTAAATCGCTAAATTTTTATGATTAATGACTAATGATATCAAATCCGGTTGCACTCAAACATGATTGTTGACTGTTGACTGTTGACTGTTGACTGTTGACTGTTGACTGTTGACTCGATTTTATTATTCCGATGCAACCGGAAACGATATGATTAATGACCAATAACCAATAACCAATAACCAATAACCAATGACTAAAATTCATGTTGCGGTCGCCATTTTATACCGAGACGGCAAGTTTCTCTGCCAGTTGCGGGACGATGTTCCTAATATTAGGTATCCGGGACATTGGGCTTTGTTTGGCGGACACTTGGAGCCGGGGGAAACGCCGGAAGTTGCCGTACTCCGGGAATTGCAAGAAGAAATTAGTTATGCTGCTCCTCCTAGAAGTATCTCTCTTTTTTGTTGCGATGTCGAAGGAGATGTTGTTCGCCACGTTTTTCACGGACAACTTAGTGCGGATGTCAAGGATTTAGTTTTGCTTGAAGGTTGGGATATGAAGTTGTTGACACCGGAGCAGATTCGGGCTGGCAAATGCCATTCTGAGCAGTCAGGAGATGTGCGACCTTTTGGCATGGCTCACCAGCGTATTTTATTAAATTTTATTGACTCGATCGCTACCGTGAATATGAACTAGCGTACAGTACAATCGCTAACAAACCACATATGAGACCTGGCTAGGGCGGCGAGAATGCTAGCCAACTGCCACAGCTCAGCCGTTGGTCGGCAAAAAATAGCAAGAAGACCCAACAGAAGGTTACGCGCAGATCATGCAACCATTTAAACTGCCAGAATTTTATATGCCTTGGCCGGCACGACTGAACCCAAACCTGGAAGCAGCGCGAGTTCATTCCAAGGCGTGGGCTTACGATATGGGCATACTTGGCTCAAAAGAGGAAGCCCAAGAGCAACCTATTTGGGACGAACGTAAATTCGATGCCCATGACTACGCTTTACTTTGCTCTTACACCCATCCAGACGCACCAGGGACGGAACTTGACCTAGTAACCGACTGGTATGTGTGGGTATTCTTTTTTGACGATCACTTTCTGGAAATCTATAAGCGCAGTCAAGATTTGGTTGGGGCGAAGGAATACCTCGATCGACTACCCGCATTTATGCCGATTTTCCCTAACGAAACCCCTCCCGTTCCCACCAACCCAGTAGAGCGCGGTTTGTTAAACCTCTGGTCTCGCACCGCCTTTACTAAGTCTGTGGAATGGCGGCGACGATTCTTTGAGAGTACCAAGCACCTCTTAGATGAGTCGATGTGGGAACTCGCCAATATCAATCAAAATCGGATTGCTAACCCGATCGAATATATCGAGATGCGGCGCAAAGTCGGTGGCGCACCCTGGTCAGCCCATCTCGTCGAACACGCTGCGTTTGTAGAAGTTCCAGCTAAAATTGCCGCCACTCGACCGATGCGAGTCTTAAAAGACACATTTGCCGATGCAGTGCATCTTCGCAACGACCTGTTCTCCTACCAGAGAGAAGTGGAAGATGAAGGTGAGAATTCCAACTGCGTGTTGGTTTTGGAGCGCTTCTTGAATATTAGTACCCAAGAGGCGGCTAATCTCACCAACGAGCTGCTGAACTCGCGGTTATATCAGTTTGACAACACTGCTGTTACCGAGTTGCCCTCCCTCTTTGAGGAGTACGGAGTAGACCCCGTAGAGCGTGTGAACGTTCTCCTTTACATCAAAGGACTTCAGGATTGGCAGTCGGGCGGTCACGAGTGGCACATGAGGTCGAGCCGCTACATGAACGAGGAAGCGGGTAATTCTGCGACACCGACGCTGAATCTAGGCCCCACAGGGTTAGGGACATCGGGGTTGCGGTTGGAATCGTTATACTCCACCTTGGGTTTAGGAAGGTTCAATAGCTTTACTCACGTTCCCTACCAGGCTGTAGGGCCAGCGAAACTGCCTAAGTTTTATATGCCCTTCTCTACCACTTTGAATCCCAATCTGGATGAGGCGCGGAAGCATTCCAAGGAATGGGCACGCCAGATGGGGATGCTGGACGAGCTACCGGGCATTCCTGATGGCTTCATCTGGAATGACCACAAGTTTGATGTTGCCGATGTCGCCCTATGCGGTGCGTTGATCCATCCGAAGGGGTCTGAGGATGAGCTGAATCTGACAGCGTGCTGGCTGGTGTGGGGAACCTATGCCGACGATTACTTCCCAGCCATCTACGGAAATAACCGGGACATAGTTGGTGCGAAAGTGTTCAACGCCCGAATGTCGGTTTTCATGCCCCTGGACGACTCCACTCCCCCTGCCGTGCCGACTAATCCGGTGGAACGGGGCTTGGCAGATATTTGGTCTCGCACTGCTGGGCCCATGTCCCTCACCGCGCGGACTGAGTTCCGCCGCGCGATTCAGGATATGACTGACAGTTGGGTGTGGGAACTCGCCAACCAGATCCAAAATCGGATTCCTGACCCGATCGATTATATCGAGATGCGCCGTAAGACCTTTGGCTCGGATTTGACGATGAGCTTGTCTCGACTAGCCCAGGGCGGCGAGATCCCGATGGAGATTTACTACAGCCGGCCAATGCGATCGCTGGAGAATTCTGCGGCAGACTTTGCCTGTTTCACGAACGACATCTTTTCCTACCAAAAAGAAATCGAATTTGAGGGCGAAATCCATAACCTCGTGCTAGTTGTGCAGAATTTCCTCAACTGCAATATACCCCAGGCTGTCGAGATTGTGAACAATTTGATGACCGCCCGGGCCCAACAGTTTCAACACATTGTTGCCACTGAATTGCCTGCCCTGTTCGACGATTTCAACCTGGATGAAAGTACCCGCGAGAAATTGCTGGGATACGTCGAGAAATTAGAAAATTGGATGTGCGGCGTACTCAGGTGGCATATCAAGGTAGACCGCTATAAGGAATTTGAATTGCGTAATAGTGCTTCCCCGATAGCGCGGCTGCTCAGTGGCCCCACAGGGCTGGGAACCTCGGCTGCACGGATCGGCTCGTTGGTCGGTGCGGGAAATAATTTTGACAATATGTGGTCGAGCAATTCAGACCCTTATGTAAGAAAATAGGTTTTGTTGGAGTGGGTTCTTTTGTCAGCGTTCGGTCAAATTAGACCGAGTTTTTTAGTAACTAGATAGTTGAGGATTAAGTTGTGACATATTCTAATGATTCGGGTGCGGATGTTGAGGGTCAACAGCCCCAACTGAGTTTGGGTACAGCCGCTGCCAAAAATTTGGCGACGACGACCAAATCTGCACCGCAGATGCAGGAAATTACATCGCGGTGGTTGTTGAAGCTATTGCCGTGGGTGCAGACGAAGGGTGGCGTGTTTCGAGTCAACCGTCGGTTGAGTTATACCGTCGGTGATGGGCGAGTTACTTTCACCAACACCGGAGCCGAAGTGCGGGTGATTCCCCACGAACTTACTGAGTTGCCCTTGCTGCGAGGGTTTGACAACCTTGATGTGTTGACTGCGTTGGCAAATCAGTTTGTGCAGCGGGAGTACGCCCCAGACGACGTGATCGTCGAGATTGGGCAGCCGGCCGATCGCGTGATCCTGATTGCTCATGGCAAGGTGAACAAGATTGGTGTTGGCAAGTATGACGAGCAAATCGTATTGGATGTGCTCGCCGACGGCGACCATTTCGGCGATGAAACTGTGGTGCAGTCCGAGGACACTTGGCAGTACACCCTCAAGGCGATGACCAGAACCATAGTGTTGTCGCTACCCCAACAGGCGTTTGAGCAGTTGCTCGACCAGTCGGAAGCGTTGCGAACTCATGTTGAGGAGTTCAGAGCCAGCTTGGAACAGCCGCAGAACATGCACGGTGAAGCCTGCATCGACCTGGCAGCGGGACATCTCGCGGAGACCGAGTTGCCGGGAACCTTCGTCGATTACGACCTTGCACCCCGGGAATATGAATTGAGCATCGCCCAAACCGTGTTGCGGATCAGTACCAGGGTAGCCGATCTCTACAATGAACCGATGAATCAGACCGAGCAACAATTGCGGCTGACCGTCGAAGCATTGCGGGAACGTCAAGAGTACGAGTTGATCAACAACCCAGATTTTGGGTTACTGCACAACGCTGACCTCAAACAGCGCATTTACAGCCGTGGTGGCACACCCACCCCCGACGACCTCGACGAACTGCTAGCAACGGTATGGAAGGAGCCATCGTTCTTCCTAGCTCACCCCCGCACGATCGCAGCCTTCGGTCGCGAGTGTAACAGCTTGGGTATCTATCCAAGCAGCATAGATATGAACGGCGCTCAAGTGACGGCTTGGCGCGGCGTACCCATATTCCCCTGCAACAAGATCCCCATCACCAAGGCCCGCACCAGTTCTATCCTCTTGCTCCGCACTGGTATGGAAAAACAAGGGGTGATCGGCTTACATCAAACGGGTATCCCCGACGAATACCAACCCAGCCTCTCTGTCCGCTTCATGGGTATCAGCGAAAAAGCTATCATCTCCTACCTGGTCACTGCTTACTACTCGGCAGCCGTCCTAGTACCTGACGCACTCGGCATCCTCGAAGATGTCGAAATCGGGCGCTAAATATTTGTGAGAGATTAAGGGAAATAACTTGTGTCAATGAGCAATTGGCAAAAGGGTTATCGCCTTAACTTCTTATCTATTGGATTAGGCACTCAGGACTTACGCAAATGTCATCCTACTAGATAGCGGTTAATGGCAGAATTTGCGTAAGTCCTTGCATTTTTGTTAGTAACTAGAGGATGAGGTAATGACGTATTCTAATGATTCGGATTTGGATGTTGAGGGTCAACAACCTCAACTGAGTTTGGGTACGGCAGCAGCCCGAAATTTGGCGACGACGACCAAATCTGCACCGCAGATGCAGGAAATTACATCGCGGTGGTTGTTGAAGATGTTGCCGTGGGTACAGACGAAGGGTGGCACCTATCGGGTGAACCGTCGCTTGACCTATACGGTGGGTGATGGGCGGTTGACTTTCACCAACACCGGAGCGAGGGTGCAGGTGATTCCCCAAGAACTGTGTGAGTTGCCCTTGCTGCGAGGGTTTGACGACATCGCGGTGTTGAGTGCGTTAGCAGGTCGGTTTGTGCAAGAGGAGTTCGCACCTGGTGACATCATCGTGCAGTTAGGTCAGCCGGCCGATCGGCTTTTCTCGATCGCTCATGGCAAGGTCAACAAGATGGTTGTTGGCAAGTATGGCGAGGAGCCTTTGCTGGATATGCTGGCAGATGGCGATCATTTTGGCGATCATGTGTTGGTGGAGTCAGAAAGCACTTGGAAGTTTACAATCAAGGCTGTGACCCGATGCACGGTATTGGCGCTACCACAACAGGCGTTTCGGGAACTGCTCAACCAGTCGGGCGCGTTGCAGGCTCAGGTTGAACAGTTTAGGACTCGTGCCGAACAACCGCAAAACAAGCAGGGCGAAGCTTCGATCGCGCTGTCTGCCGGTCATCTTGCCGAAACCCCGTTGCCAGGGACTTTCGTTGATTACGAACTCTCACCCCGCGAATATCAATTGAGCGTTGCCCAAACTGTCTTGCGGGTGAATACTCGCGTCGCGGATCTGTACAACGAACCGATGAATCAGACGGAACAACAACTGCGGCTGACCGTGGAGGCATTGCGGGAACGTCAAGAACACGAGTTGATCAACAACCGGGAATTCGGGTTGCTGCACAATGCTGACCTGAAACAGCGTATCTACACCCGCAGCGGTCCTCCCACCCCCGACGATCTTGATGAATTGATTACTCGTCGGAGGAAGTCGAAGTTCTTCCTAGCTCATCCCCGAACAATTGCCGCCTTCAGTCGGGAGTGCAACCGCCGAGGCATCTACCCAGACAGCATTGACATGGATGGGAGCAAGGTAATCACTTGGCGCAATACACCCATTCTTCCCTGTAACAAGATCCCAATTACCAAGAACCAGACCAGTTCTATCTTGGTGTTGCGGACTGGTGAGGAAGACCAGGGCGTGATTGGTTTGCACCAAACGGGTATCGCCGACGAATACCAACCTGGCCTGTCTGTCCGATTGATGGGCATCGAGGAAAAGGCTATTATTTCTTACCTGGTCAGCGCCTACTATTCCGTTGCTGTCCTTGTTCCCGACGCCCTCGGTATCCTTGAAGATGTTGAAATCGGGCGCTAGGAGGGTACAGCTATTGAGCAGGTTCTGTGGGAAAAATTGTCCGATCCGAGACCTCGATTGCTTGCCCTAAATCCCGATCGCTAGCCAAGAAAACCTTCACTCAGCAACGCCAGAGTTCCCACAAAACTCTAGGAGATATTATTACTTTAGGACTTACGGAAGTGTAACAAGTAGTAAGGTGCTCTACTATCCCAAACTTTCGATAGTCGCCCTATTATAACGAAAGTAGTAGAGCACTCTACAAGTCAATAGAATTGTGCCAGTTGCATAAGTTTTCTACTTGTTAGGCACTACCAAATTTCAAAATAAAAGTAGGCCGACATCAATACAAACAAAATCAAGAAACCCGGTTTTTGTAGGCAATCCCTGTGGTTGCTATCGGGTTTCTTTGCAGTCTTTACCGAGCAGCAATCATTCCCGTTTGGCGCGCGTAGTCAAACAACCCTCCGGCATCAATTACCGGGCCTACTTCTCCTAAAGGTTTGAGCGAGAAAGTTCGATCGAGAGTGTGGTTGATAATTTGCTCTGCCGCAAAGTCGATCGTCACTTCTTGGCCAGTTAAAAATACATCGCAAAGTCGATCGACCGATTCGATCGGGTACAATTCGCCAGTAGCCGAGCAATTGCGAAAGAAAATCCGCGCGTAAGACAAAGCCACCACTGCTGTGACGCCCGCGGCCCCCAGAGCGATCGGAGCGTGCTCCCGCGAAGAACCGCAGCCAAAATTTTCGCCGGCAATTATAATCGGATACTGGGTTTTGATTTCGCCTGCTTCGATAAACTTGCCGTAGCGATCGGGCAACCCAATCATCGCATAACTGCCGAGTTTCTCGTACTCGTCGGGCTTCGAGGGCACCAGGGTCAGATATTCGGCAGGAATAATTTGATCTGTATCGATGTTGTCGTCTAAAACAAAAATTTTACCGCTAATTACTTTACCCATAGTTTATTTATTTCCTTTTGGCGCGAGCTCTTCGGCTGTGTTGATAGTTTTAAGTGCGATCGGTATGCAAAATTTGCACCAGTTCATTTTAACCTGGCAGCGCCAGTGATAACCTGTAGAAGTAAAAATTAGATCCGAGACTTTGGATTGATAAATATACAGACTGCTAAGCGTCAAGAAGTTTTATGGTGAATCAACAAATAGATGATATTGCTCGACAAGCTCGCCTGGGATCCGTGGCAGCGATTATTCAAATCCTTAACGACCAGCTCGCACAGGTAGGAGTCAGGGCTAGAGCCGTTTTTGCCGAAGGTGTGCTGCAACTGCTGTGCGAAGCTGCCACACCCCAACTGCTAGAACAGTCTAGTTTGGTCGATCGAGTCCGAGAAATTTTGGAGGGCTTAGATCCCCGCAATATTCGCCGAGTCAACATCAACAGCAGGCTTGTCCGAGAACACCAACTGCTGTGGCTCGAAGAAATTAGCCGCGATCCCGAAAATCAACTGCTGTGGTCTCAACAAATTAAACTCAGAAAGCCGAATTTCTTCAAGCGTTTGGTCGCCGCCCATCACGAACGCCAGGATCGAGGGGGCAAGCGGGCTTTGCCGAGAATTGCTCCACTTCGCTCGATGCAGGAACCGCGAAAATTACCGCGCGGTCTCGTCGCAGGTGTCGGCTTGACCGTGCTGTTGCTCGCTGCGATCGCCGCCATCTACAAAGGGCTCAATTCCCAAGTGCCAAACAGCACCGCAGCCACCACCCAAGCCGTTGCTACTCCAAGTCCAGCAACACCAGAAAAGAAAATTTCTCCGCAGACTGCTAATTCTGCTGTGGACTCTTTTGCACAAGCTGTGCGAACGGCCGAGCAAGCAGCCACCGAGGGCAAAAATGCTCAATCTCGCCAGGATTGGTTAATGGTAGCTGCTAAGTGGCAGCAAGCTTCGGATTTGATGGCCGCCGTGCCTCCAAATCATCCCCGCTACACGACTGCTGTCAACCGGAGGGCTGTTTACCGCCAAAATAGCGATAACGCCCAACAGGAAGCAGAAAATAAGTAAGCAGGAAGGTTGCATAAACTTAACAAGAGAGCTATCTCAGTGTCTCTAGAAGCAGTGAAAAATGTTTTTTTGAGCAAAAACTTCGTAACCATCAGCCAGACCGCGAGTGAGGATTTGGGGATTTTTTAATTTTTGCGATCGCCATCACTTGATGGGCTGATTTGTATCACAATAAAATTTTGCTAGGATCACAAACTTAAATAGGAAACATCACAGACTCAGCAGAGGAGTGTCACCAAGCGGTCTCTAGAAAAGCTTGATAATAATAACGGTCAGTCGATTTTCGTATTGAAGATTTACTTTCAGCATTCAATCTAGGAACCAGAACAAGACTCTAAAATCTTGGGATTTCCATGACAAAAGTGTCGGAAAGTAAGTACCCGTTTTTGGGGGCATGAAAATTAGTGGGATGGGATTTATCCCGATCGGGTAAAGGGTAGAAAACAGCAAAATAAAACTCGATCCGCTTGAGGTATATTTTCCTACAGACAATGACCCGCCCGCAAGCTACACAAACACAGAAAGCAGGCTCATAACAGTTAAGCTGACTGTGATTGATAGGTTCTATTTGCAGCGCGAGCCAGCTCAAACACTATTTAAAAATAAAGGCTTATTTGCCATGATCGATCGCCAGGGAAATCAAGACGTTATTCAGATCGATCGACCGATCGACCGATCGCCAGTCTTGCACTTTGCATCTACCACAAATCACAGAACCAGTATCAGTCCCAAAATTTCTGGATCGTCTTATGCAGTATCAGGTCGATCCCGCCCTTAATGGGCCGCAATTTTACCAAATTCTCGCTACCAGCATCGATCGAGAAATCCTCCTGCAAATAGCAAATACTTTGGGGGCTGCATGGGGGGTAGATTTCTGTTTGGTTGCTGCTGTAGCTAACCAGAAACTAATAAATCCCAATGCTTGCTGGGAAAATAAGAGCGATCGCCCAAATCCTGCCCCTGTCGCAGCGGATTCAACTCAAACAGCGGAACAGTCCCAAACCACCAAATTAGAATCGCCCAACATATCACTCGACCATCCACTCCTGGCCAAAGTCCTAGCAGAGGGCGAGATAGTGGCGATATCAGACTATCTCGATACTGCAGCAGCTTCATCGCCCAATTCCCCCGCGACACCGCTGTCTGGGAGGGCAATTTTGGCAGGCCCAGCACGATTTGGAGGAGCTGTAAATGGGATAATAGTTGTTGGTAAGTCGCAACCTCACGAGTGGTCGGCCGCCGACAAAAAGCGCCTAGAAGCAGTATCAGACGCGATCGGCATCGCGATTTGTCACATTCAAAAAAATCAAGAAATTGCCATTTTAAAACAACAGTTACAGCAACAAGCTCAATACAAAAATCTTCTCAAGTCTGTGGCCGCAGCGATGGAGACGAGTTCAGAAGTAGATCTAATTTTGCAGCGAGTTATTGAACGTACCGTCGATACCCTGCAAGTAGATAGAGGTCAAATCCTGCTGTTGAAATATACAGACCCCCTCTTAGAAACATCTTCCCTGACTCAAACGCCCAAAGCAAAAGTCGAATTGGTTTGCGAATTCGCTGTTAAAAAAAGTGCCAATAAACAAACAATAAAATCAAATAAGATCCACAAACAAAGTGCGAGTGGGAAAACAAAAAATTTAGAAAAAACAGCTAATTTCACATCTCAAATCTCCGATTCAAAATCAAAGAATTCTCCCGCTTTTTGGCTGTCGGAATCTAATTTGTGCGATCGAGCATTCCACACCGCACCCAAACCCCTCACCCTCGCTGACGCCAGCGAATTAATCGGCAACGAACCAGAGAAACTCGCAGAAATCTTGAAACTCCAAGACATTCGCGCCCTATTGCTAGTTCCCCTCACCGACACCAACAAAGAGCAAACCGTCTTGGGGTTCTTGGTGTTGCAGCACTCCGAGCCCCGCCCTTGGAGTCCTGAAGAATTGGAAGTGCTCGAATCAGTCTGCTTCCGAGTCAGCAAGGCGATTATCCAAAATCAGAAACTCAAGCAAGCGCAAACCCTAGTCGAAGATAGAACCGCTCAGTTGCAACAAAGTCTCGACGTGCAGGAAAAACTGTACGCAAAATCTGCCAATCAACGAGAGCAACTACGCAAATTGAAACTGATGAAAGACGAGTTTCTCAGTACAATGAGTCACGAGTTGCGTACCCCTTTAACCATCATGAAGCTGGCGATTCTGATGCTCAAACAAGCCGAACAGCCCTTAGCAAGTCGGGCTAAGTATCTCGACATTCTAGAGCAGCAGTGTTCTAAGCAAACCGCTCTGGTTAACGATTTGCTGGCTCTCAAGCAGTTTGAACCGCAGCAAGTCCCTATTGCTCCGATCGAAATCGATCTCAAGCATTTAATTCAAGATTTAGCTGGGGATTTTGAAAAAAATTGGGCGGATAGGGGATTGACTCTGAAGGTAAATTTGCCGAAGTCTTCCCCTTCGCTGCAAACCGACCCGGACAGTCTCAAGCGGGTGCTGCTGGAACTGCTGACGAATGCTGGCAAATACTCGGCTGCTGGAAGTGCGGTGATTTTGGAGGCATCTGAGGCTGGTGACTGCATTGTCTTGAGCCTCTCTAATTTCGGGCGCGGCATTTCTGCTGCTGATTTACCCCACATCTTTGACAAATTCCGCCGCGGGACTGGCATTACTGACCAAGCGATCGCGGGTACGGGTTTGGGTCTAGCGCTGGTAAAGTGTTTAGTAGAGCACTTGAATGGTACGATCGAGGTGTCTAGCTCTCCTGCAGAAAGTTCTGAAGCTGGCGACTTGTGGCGCACATCTTTTACTCTGACTCTGCTAAAATCTCCAGCGGAGCTCTGTCAACTAGAAGAATAGTTAGGTAGAAAAGCAACGCTTAATTGGCAACAAACAGGCGAAGACTTGCCTTGATTCGGAGATTGGAAAATCTCGCAAACCTAGTAAATCCTGCTTTTAAAATTGTTTGTCAGGTTTCCTGTCTCAATAGCAGGTTCGCGCCTGCGGAATTAAGTCCGCTCTTAAACAGGTTCGCGCCTGCGGAATTAAGTCCGCTCTTAAACAGGTTCTATAGGAGATAGAGGACTGGAGGAGGTGTTTAAATTATTAAATTTTAGTTCCTTAGTTTATCATCCATTTTTGACCGCATAAACCGGGTTTTTCAAATTTTTCAAAAGCCTGCAACGCGTCTTTTTGTACGTCGAAGCAGGTTTCTATGCTATATAATAGCCCTAAAAAATTATCGCGCTGCATGGAACTAGAACCTGAATATTATGCTAACAAAAGCTGCACCAAAACTCCTGCGTTGGCAGCGTTCTAAATATTCGCCCCTGGCACGACAAATAGACGTTTTTGCTGCGGCGGCAAAGTTTATGTTTTTTTTGTGGTGGGATGGACTGCTGCAAAATAATTCTCCTCAAACTAGAAGAATTCGCGCCCATTGGTTGGTCAATACTTTGCTGGATTTGGGCCCCACCTTTATCAAAATCGGCCAGTCTCTCTCGACGAGGGCAGATTTGCTGCCGCTGGAGTATGTCAAGGAACTCGAACAGTTGCAGGATCGGGTTCCTGAATTTAGTTCCGAAGAGGCGATCGCCCTTGTAGAATCAGAATTAGGCAAAGATATTTATGCTTTGTACCGCGATTTTGACCCGTTTCCCATTGCTGCGGCGAGTCTGGGACAGGTGCACAAGGCGAGGCTGCACACCGGGGAAGATGTGGTTGTCAAGGTGCAGCGTCCGGGTTTAGAAAGTTTATTCGATTTAGATGTGAAGGCGGTGCGCCAAGTGATGCGTTTTTGCGATCGCTATTTTCCGGCGACGCGCAAGTACGATTTGGAATCTATTTATCACGAGTTTTTTAAGATTTTATATCAAGAAATTGACTACGTGCAAGAAGGTAAAAATTCCGATCGCTTCAGCCATAATTTTCAAGAATATCCTCAGATTATTGTTCCTAAAGTCTACTGGCAATATACTACTAAAAAAATTCTGACTGTAGAATACGCACCCGGCATTAAGGTGGACGATCGCCTGAGTTTAGAAGCGATGGGAGTAGATATTGCTAAGCTCAATCAAGTGGGGATTTGCTGTTACTTGAAGCAATTATTAATTGACGGCTTTTTTCAAGCTGACCCGCATCCGGGCAATTTGGCGGTGACAGAAGATGGTAGGTTGATTTTTTACGATTTTGGGATGATGGCTGAGGTGAAGTCTCTGGCTAAAGACCAAATGGTCAATACTTTTTTTGCGGTGCTCAGAAAAGATACTGATGAGGTACTCAATACTTTAATGACGATCGGCTTAGTTGAGCCGATGCCGGATATGATGCCGGTGCGGAGGCTGATTACTTTTTTGTTGGATAAGTTTATTGATAAGCCGATCGACTTTCAAGCTTTTAATGAAATTAAGAACGAACTTTACATTATGTTCGAGCAGCAACCGTTTCGCTTGCCTGCAGAAATGATGTTTATTGTCAAGTCTCTGACAACTCTCGACGGCATTGCTAGAACTCTTGACCCTGACTACAATTTCCTAGCATCCGCTCAGCCTTTTGTCAAGAGTATTGCTGTGAGTAAGGGCCGGGGAAGTGCGATCGCAGAATTAGCCAGACAAGCCCGAGCTTTTATCACCTACAAATTGCAAAGCCCGAGCAAATCGCAAGTTTTCCTCAAGCGTTTGGAGCAGCGAATCGAAGATGGCGAATTGCAAATTAGAGTGCGAAATAGTTCGAGCGATCGCGCCCTCAAACGCATCAACCTAGCTCTGAAAACTCTAATTTTTGCCTGTGTGACTGGTTTTGCGGTGCTGTCGGGTGCGGTGCTGCTGGTGGGCGGATATCAAACGGGGGCGATCGTGGCTTTTGCTGTTGCGGGATGCGGCGGCTTATTTGCGCTGCGCTTTTTATTAGATTTGTTGGTGAAGGAAAAGCTCGATCAAATCGCTGAAAAATAAATATGCTGGGGAATGGGGAATTGGGAATAGGGTTTCCGCTAGTCTCAAAAAAATAGTTTTCCGATGGAGCGTGCGATCGCCCTTTCCAGATTCAAATAAAATTAAGTTAAACTAAATTCAAGCCAAATTATCCACCACTAGGCAATGGCCACCAAAAATCAAATTCTAGAACAGCTCAAAATTTTAGAAAAACTCTATAACCGAGGCGAAGTCAGCGAAGTTGTAGAACTTTCACTCTCAAAAATCATCGCCCACGAAATTGCCGTTGCTAAACAACAAGCGGCAGAACTAGAAACTGATTTACAGCAATTTGAAACTCAGTATCAAATGCCATCCCCTGAGTTTAACCAAAAATTTCGGGCTGGAGAATTAGGAGATGATATCGATTTTATCGAGTGGAGTTCTTTCTATCAAATGTCGTGTTCTGTGCGAGAACGCTTGCAGATTCTGCTCTCTAACTCCCAAGCATGATATCAGCCCAGTATCTCACAGAAATCAAAGCTAAATTGCTGGCAAGCCCTGCAGTCATAACTGTGGCGATTGTTAAAGAACGAACCTTGCTCGAAAGCGGCTATTTTCGCGATCGGTTAACCCTCAAGAATGGCGATTTTTTAGAAGTTGTAGAATTTTTTACCGTTCTCGATAATCGTTGCATTAGCGAAAGTTATCGATATCAGTGGATGGATGAAACTCAGTAAACTTTACGGAAGCGGTGGGATAATGTCGAACATTTCCCGAACTTACCCAATTTTCCCCATCATGTTCATATTGGCGAAGAGTCAAATGTTGAACCTAGCTGTTCAATAAATATTCTTGAATTGATTGATTTAATAGAACAAGATTTGTAAGCTGTTGTGCAAATAAACATTGTATATTTTGATGACAATCAAAAATCGTCAAATTCTCTCCCCCGATCCCCATCGGACCCTCTCCCCCTCAATCGCCATACACAATCTATATGAGCAACAGCTTACCCTTAATCAAAAACTAAGTTTCTCACCCACCCCAAATGCAAAAATGATACCTAGCGTGTGGGTTCGGGTTTTTGCCTTTACCAGTTGCTAGATATCAATTTGATATCAGAGTTAGATTTTTAATACCCCCAGGGGAATTCGAATCCCCGTCGCATCCGTGAAAGGGATGTGTCCTAGGCCTCTAGACGATGGGGGCGCGTTTCGCTGCGTTTGCTTGTGTTCCGCACCTTTATTACCTTAACTAATTTTTCCCAATCTGTCAACTACTTTGTGAAAGTTTTTTTTCTAGTCGTCCGAAAGCTGCTCGCAGTAAGCTTTGAGGATGCTGGCGCAGTTGCCGATCGCCCCCAAGTGAGCAATTTCAAACCCGTGGGTGTTCTGCGTCGGGAAAGCCAAACAAGCCGCGCGGGCTACATGGCCGAACTTCATGGCGATCGAAGCATCGCTCCCAAAACCGCTAATTACCGCCAACTGCACCTCCACATCGGCTGCGGCGGCGGCTGCGCGCAATTGGGCGTTCAATCCTTCATCGTAAACTCCGTAGCCGTCCTGAACCAGCAAAACCGGCTTTTCGCCATCGTCGATCGGGTATTCTGGCGCTAGAGGGCAAATTTCCAAAGCAATCAGCGCGTCCAACGGCTGGCGCTGCGAAAAATACAAAGCCCCGATCGCCCCAACCTCCTCCTTCGCCGAAGCCACCAGATAAACATTCACCGCAGGCTCTTGCAAACATTGGGCCAGAGCCAGCAAAATCGCCACAGAAGCCTTGTTGTCCAGGGTGTAGCTCGCTATCCAATCCTTCAACCGCAGCGGGCGCTTGCGGTGCTTTCCCACCACCATCCGCGTTCCCGGCCGAATGCCCGCCTCGGCTAATTCCTCCCTGGTACACTTGGTTTCAATCCAGGCATTTTCCCACTTGAGAGAAACATCTTCCTGCTGAGCTTTTTGGGGAGATTCGTGAGAAACGTGGCGGCTTCCGAAGCTGAGAATGCCGCTAATTGTTTGCTTGTCGCCCAACAAATCGACAACGCCTTCGCCGTAAACCCACGGAAACGTGCCGCCCAATCTGCGGACTTCCACGCGGCCGCGATCGCCTATGGTTTTGACGATCGCCCCAATTTCGTCTTTGTGGGCCGTAATGGCGATCGACCTTTCGGGATTGCGGCCAGGAATTAGGGCGATCGCATTGTCCGCGCGATCGATCCAAGCATTCACACCCAAAGCGGCGAATTTTTCCATCAACCGCTGGTTAATTTCCGACTCTACACCGCTGGGCGAGTGCAGCATGACTAATTCTTCGATTGTTTGAAACAGGCGATCGAACTCTAACATTTTTTATTCCCGCGTTTGGAATCGCATTTTGACATACATTAAAGCAGATTTACTCCTGAGAGTTCAAACCCTCCGAAATGTTGTTATTTTGACAGTAACGACAAAGTAAATTATGGCTTTATTTTTCAAAGATTTAGCGCAACTAATGCAGCGCAAAATCATAGCCCAAAAATTAGTGAAAAATCAACATATAGCGGCGATAACAAAAGTGAGTATAGTCCTATGCCCACGGAGCCCTATGCCGGATAGTACCTCATCTTTATGAGCAAGGCTATATTTGCTAGCTTTCAATTGCTAAAATAATTAATTGTGCAAAAAAAGCGGTATCAAGTAAACGTCCCTGCAAAAAAAAGCCTAGAGGGAGAATTTATAGAAGTGCTTTTAAATGACTGCTGCGGAGTCGAGCAATTCTCCCAATATCCAAGAACAATTATTGATATTTGAGCCAAGGTCGGGCTATTTCCTCTTGCTGCAAAAAACAAGTTTCCCAGAACGTGATTCACGCCTACGAAGCTAATTATAATTTTGAAATTCACCTCAAACATCAATCTAAGATTCTAAAAAATTGCATTCCCATGCTGCGAATCTATTTTAACAACAGAAGTTGAGTTAAATCTGTTCGTCTCCTCGATCAAAACGCTGACTTCCTTGATTTTCCTCAAGGCGAACAATACCATCATTGGGAACATTGAGGATACCCGTGAATGACTCTTGACTTAGTGGCAAAGCTTGTTCCTTGTTTTTGCGATCGGCAATTTCGCGTTGCAACTTATCAATTATCTGTTGAAAACGAGAGGCTTGTCTGAGCATTTCTTGTTCTGAAAAATCCAGCAATTGAATCAAATTAGAAATTTGATATTCCAGAAATTGAGTTTCGTGAAAATCATTATTGATGCCCGATTTTGCCGCAGTGTTTGAGGAATCAAATACAACTTTTTCACCACTAAGCAACAAAGCTGTTTTGACACTCAGTGCTAAATGTTTAAACATTTGGGCCGTGTTTTGTGAAATTTTAACTTTCAGGAAAATCTCTACAGCAAACAAACTCCCAGACGGCAGAAGTCCCCCAAATACCAACACAGATTTGACTTGGTAGGGAATAATTAAAGATTTTTGTTCGGGAATCAAGAGACTGCCTTTTGCCTCTGAAACGTGAAAAATATTTAATACTGCGGGTTCTAATTGCAGAAACCTTTCTGGCTGGGTTCCGATGACTGTAGGAATGTCTAAACCAAACTGCCGGATTATTGCCGAAATCGCCGGCATTTCGGCTACTAATTCGGCGCTAACTAACCCAATAGCAGTATTTTGGGCTGCTGTATGCCGAGAATTCCACTGCGGTTGGGAGCCTGCTGCTGCTAGCAAAGTCCAGCATTTCATGTCGGATGCAGGGGAATTATTGTTCATCAAACGGCGGACAGATTGTTGCAATGAGTCTTCTAATTCGCCGTAGGGATGAGTTTTGAACAAACGCACCAAAACACAGCTATTTTCTCCTGTTTCCGAACTGCAAAAATGTTGATAAATAAATTTAACAATTTTCTGGCTGCAAGCCTCCATACTAGCTGTATTTCTACCTAGCTGGCGCAGGACTAAGCTGCATTTCGCCATGTCTTGCGGGGTGAATCGGGTCATATCGTACATTAAAAAACGCTCTCCCAGAGCTCAAACACTCTTTTTCATTTATCGTTAAGGCCGCTACCGCATCCGGAGTCCTACTGAGAGGATTGAAAACTGTTGGTTAAAATACGTACAAAATCTTCTCGGAATTCCCAGAAATTGTGTCGGAGGATACATAAATGAAGACTGAGGGAAAACAATTGATCCCGCAGCGTGCGCCGTTCAAGCAGAAAGATGTTGATGTACGGTTTTTGAAAGGATTTGTGACTGTGACTCGCGCACAGAAATTACAGAAACGGGAATTTTCTACTGCGGTGACTACCGCAATCAAAAAGGTTCGATGGTTCTGACTTGGGTGCTTCTTTTGCTGAGAACCTAAGTCGGAACGATCGAACTTGCTTCAGAATAAGTAGAGGCTTTGTGTGAACTTTGAAACACTCAAACAACTTTACTGGGTAGGTTGAGACTTTGCTTGCAGAGCATCTTTAGCTGACAATCCCCCATCTTGAACGCCAAAATACCACAAACTAGCGGCAGCTTCGGCGCGAGTCACCGATTTCTTCGGCTGAAACAAAGTTGTAAAACCAAAAACTCGGCGAATATTTGCCAAATCTCCATTGTTAAAATCAGCTAAAATTGCCCGCGAAGCCTGGGAGTCAATTTTAGAAGCGTCTTGAAAACCCCACTTTTCTTTCACTCCGTCTATGTTAGCTGTCGGTAAAATTTGACGAGTATCTAAAGGCACTTTCCAAAGAATCATTGTTTCGCGAGTTAAAGGTGCATCGGGGCGAAATTTCACATCTTTAGTGTCTGCTGAAAGCGAACTCAGAATTACACCTGCTTCTGCTAAACCTTGAATTACTGAAAAATCTGGGTCTGTTTTGGATACGTCAGAAAAGGCGGGTTCGCTAGAGTCTACTGCTAATCTAATTTGTTTGCCTTGACGGCTGGCATAAATCTGGTTGTTTGCTGCTACTAACCAGCGGGCGTATTCGCGGCGGGTGATAATTTTGTTGGGTTTGGGCAAAGTGCTGTTAGTTTCTAAGTTAGCATTTTCTGTAGATCGCACTTTCAGCACTTCCAACTGAGCCAAATCTGCCACATACTGGCGCAATTGTTGAGGAATTTGGCTGTCTAATTCGCTAACTTTTGCTGATTTTGGCGAAGCTGATGGCGCTGGGGTAGTTTCCTCTGAGTTAGATGGAGTTGGTGAAGCGGTGGGAGATGGGCTAGACTCGGAATTGTTAGGTTGGGGACTGCTGGCAATTTCTGAACTCTCTTTGCTATAATTGATCGCAAATTCTGTAGAACCCCCTACTTTTTGAGTAGGAGAAAGCGACACTGTTACCCGCAAATTATCTCGCGTTGCGACTAAAGTACCTGGTTCGTCGGCGCTGGGGCTGCTGACTATTTGCCAGTTGCTGCGCCCAAATTCTTTGGTGTAAAAGTTCTGCACTGAATTAATCGGATCTGTGCTTTCCCAGCGCAGCCGCACAGTTTTTGGCGACGGATCGGTTTGCCCGCCAACTTCGATTAACTGAGCGTTAGGATAGAGTGGAATCTCGGTGGGGAAGTCGGGAGGAAGTTTGGCGGTTGTGCTGGTTTCGACTGCTGGCGGAGGAGGCGGGGGAGATAAAACTACTGGATTTTGTTGTAATTTGGGATCGGCGGCTAAAGATTCTTCGAGTGCTTTGCTGTTGGGGCTGTTTGCACAAGCTGTGACAGCAGCTAGCAGACACAGGGCCAGCCCAGTCTTTACACCAAAGAGTATATTGGTTTTATTGGTTTTACTGGTTTTGGCTTGCCCGATCGACTTGCGTTGTCGTTGAGTAAATATAGTATTCAGCATAAATCCCTCGTTTGCGGATATCTTTCTAGGCTAGCGCAGATCGATCGGGCAAATATAATTTTTACCCAAATGAAATTGCTGCATTTATTCTTAGTTACTGCTACATTACTGATATTCCCTGTCAAGTTTGCCACTTTGGCAAAAGCTCAAGCCGCCCCGCAGCGGCCTGCTTTGGAGATGCCAGAGTGGCAGCCGTTTTGCTCGGCGATGGGTTTGTTTGCGATCGATATGCCGGGAAATCCTAAAATTAATGCCGAAACTTTTTCAACTCAAATTATCGCTCATACCTACAGGTCTGTATTAAAAAACAAAGACAGTTATTTACTTCAATACTTCGATCTCGATTTTCGGATCGGCAACAATAATAGTAATAATAATATCAAAATTACTTTAAATAATGCCGTTGATTTCTTTGTTGTGGGGGAAAATGCTAAATTGCTGCAAGTGCGGGATATTTCCCTCGGCAGCTATCCGGGAAAAGAGTTTGAGTTTCAACCGCTTTCTCCGGCTGCACCTGTAGGTGTGGGCCAAGTATTTTTGGTGGAAACCCGCGTTTACGGCTTGGTTGCGACTACCTCAAAACCAGAAAACGCTCAAAAATTTCTTGATTCTTTTCGTTTGTTTTGAAGCCAGAAAATAGGCAAGTAATTGTTTGTGGCGTTTAACGAATTTAGCCGAAGTGGGTAATAGGTTCGAGGTGGGAGGGAAAAATTAGTTGGGAGTGGCGACGATCGAATTTATTAATAAAATTGAGGCTTTTCAACTTTGTTTGCACGAAAATATTGACTTTGGCAACGAAAAATATCGAGAACGATCGGGCTTTTGAGGAATAGTGGGTTTATAACTAATGATATTTTTTCTCAAAAAGGTGATAATTTTAGATTGGAGGATTTTAGATTGGGGGATTGATAACTCGATCGGTCAATACCCGATATTTGGCTCGAACTTGCTACAAGTTAAACAGGACGCAACACATTGTTTTGTTTTTTGTCATCTATCTAACGAAATACATACACCACTTACGCAAATGGCAGAATTAGTAGGATGCCCCGGAAGTCCAAACCCTGATGATCTCGATCTAATAATGCGTCTGACGTACCCTATAAGTTGATGGTAGCGTGACAATTGCGTAACTTATAATATAGAATTTACACCTGTAGAGCGATGTAAGAACTTCCTCAAATTTATATATTTGAGATAAGGATTTTTCCGCAATAAGCACAAACTACGTAGCCAACACAGATTCTGTCAGGCGCGGCGCAGTGCTCAACCAAGTCTAGACTCATCGAAAGCTTACCCGGAGGTTATTAGATCTTATGAACAAACTAACACCAATTGTCATCAGCGCTCTCCTATTATTTGGAGCTGCGGCTTGTACCGATGGAGCTAAAACAAGTGCTGACGCTCCTAATTCTACCACCACCACAGAAAATGCCGCCAGCCCGCCCCCAGCGGAGACGGTTAAAAAAACTCAGTCCGACGCCACTAGCGACATTCGCAAAAACCAAGCAAATGCTGATATCAGAGCCCGAGAACAGCGCAACAACGTGACTGGAGGCGATGCCATCAGAGCCGATGGCGACCTCCAAAGTGAAGTTCGCTCCAAGTTGGAAGTGAACATCACTAAAGGTCAGCTAACTGTGGACGCCAAAGATGGGGTTGTCACCGTAGCTGGCACTGTTCCCAATCAAGAAGATTTAGCTAAAATTGAGCCGCTAGCTAAAGAAATTAAGGGTGTCAAAATGGTGAACGTTACGGCTACTGTTGCCCCGGCTGCACCTGCATCGCCTAAGTAATAAATTAGCAGGAAGAAGCAATAAGGCCCTTGGGCTTGCTTCAGCTATGCTGGCTCACAAGTCGCGAGCGGGTAAAAAGAAGGAAAAGGGAAAGAAGGAAGAGAGCAAACGGAAAATTGGGAGTTTTAAAAGTGCTTTTAAAAGCGGCTCTCAATGCTTAGGTGACTCTTCCTTGTGGGTAACGGGGTTTTAAGTTAAAAGTTTTAAGATTCACGCACTCAAAACTCCCAACTCAAAACTCGTGCAATACCTGCAATTTCCCATTCCCAATTTCAGATTTCCAATTCCTGAAAATCAGGGTAAATCCGCCTGAAGAAAGAGGGCGAAGTTATTCCCAGCGACCGATGAAAAATGTCGAAAAAAATGAATAAATGTGATTAATGGTAGCAAGCAGAGCATAAATTCTGTAGTTGTGTAAAAGTAGTTTATTTTGAAGGACAAAAAAATGGCTTTAGGTCAAAACAAGCGAGCTGTAGGATCTTTTTCTAATTACCGCGATACGGAACTAGCCCTGTTGGAACTGCAAAGTAGCGGGTTTCCGATGAATAAAGTTTCGGTAGTTGGGGAAAGTCTCAATGGGAACGAAATTGGGGGCGCTAGCACTGCTAAGAGCACCGATGAGAAAGTGGGCGGCGGCGCGAAAGCTGGCGCGACGGCGGGAGTCGTGACGGGCGGTTTGATTGGGTTGCTCGGCAGCATTGGGGCGCTGGCGATTCCGGGAGTTGGCCCGATCATGGCGGGGGGCGCGATCGCGACTCTGCTGGCCGATACTGTAGTCGGAGGTGCGATTGGGGCTGCAGCAGGCGGTTTGGTGGGCGGCTTAATAGGTTTGGGCGTTCCCGAAGACAAAGCTAAAGTTTATAGCGATCGCCTCTCGCGCGGAGAATATTTGGTATTCGTAGAAGGAACAGATGCCGAACTTGCCACTGCTGAAGGAATTATGAGCGTGCGGGGCATTCAGGATTGGGGCATTTACGATGTGCCGACACACACCGGCCGCAGAGCTTCGACCCACGACAAGCGCGCTGTGGGGGTATTTTCAACCCGCCGCGAGACCGAGCACGCCCTGGGAGAACTCAGAACAGCGGGTTTTGACATGAATCGGGTTTCGGTGATCGCTAAAGATGCTGATTCTCAAGGCGACATCGCAGGGATTGACGTACACGACAGCGCCGACAACAAGGCTGATGAAGGGGCGACCAAGGGCGCGCTCACAGGCGGCACCTTGGGCGGTTTGACGGGCTTGTTGGTGGGTCTGGGCCTGGTGGCAATTCCTGGTATCGGGCCGATTATGCTGGCAGGAGCTTCCGCTACGGCGATCGCCACTACACTTGCCGGTACTGCTTTGGGTGCGGCGGCAGGCGGTTTGCTCGGAGCTTTGGTCGGTTTGGGAATTCCTGAAGAGCAAGCTAGAGTATACAGCGATCGGGTGGCAAGGGGAGATTATTTGGTGCTGCTTGACGGTAGCGAAGCAGAAATCGCCAGAGCTGAAAAGATTTTGAGCCGCGGCGGCATTCAGGATTGGAGCATCTACGACTCTCCCAGCGTCGATGGCGCTCGCGCAGATTACGGCGCTCCCGGCACTCCCGGCGTTGATACTACACCTGGTATTTACGACCCCAATCAGGGCCTGACCGGCCACCCAAGAATTTAACTGAATGTGAGTGGGAAGTCCCGCACCCTACCTGTACTCAGGTGGGTGACGGGATGAAAACGAACCAGAAACAAGTTGAGCGATAGCGAATCAGTGATACAATTGCACTATCTTGACCACTATCCTCCTAGGCGAAAACCAAGCTAAACGGAGCGTGTAGCCAGAAAAAGTATGGGTCTTAGGAACTAGGACTCCTGCCTGTGGAGGGAAGATCAGACTACTTGCTTCAACGGATAGCAACAGCACATCCCAATGAATCAGGAAGCCAGTGCTGTATGCTACGCATCAGCGTCTGGTAGTTCACTACTTCAAACTCGGTTTGGGTATTGTTTCTACGAACGGCAGGGTAGTGCCTCTCCCGCACTCGGATTGTTTATGGGATGGGCGTTGAACGCTTTGCCGATCGAATAATCTCAAAAGTCAGCTTTTTTTGTGAAAGCTGGCTTTTGTTTTGTTTTAGAAAGTTAAAAAAAGCGACACTATTCAACAGTTGATAGTTGACAAAAGGACAGTTACCCGGTAGTAGATCGCGAGGTGATTGCCTGCTAGGGAAATTAATTGTTCCTTGCACCCTACAAGGGGAAGGCTTTAAACCCATTTTTTCTGGTAAACAAGCAACTTTCGACCAACTCCAAACTCATACAGAATAAGTCATTGGCGGCCATGCTAAAATCTTAAATCACAAACTTGTACCCTCGCGACTTGTCGGCTGGCGTAGCCGAAGCAGGCCGAAGTATTTTAAATCGAAAATCTCAAATAATATGACCTATTAAAAGTTCATAGGACTAATAATAATATTGTCGTCCCCTTCAGTCCAGACTGAGGCTGGTCATTGGTTGGCTGTAGCAGCCCAATGGCCCTTGGCAACACCTGCGGCATAAATACAGTTTTTCTCGGCCTCAGCGAAGCATTTGAGCTAGGAACAGCTTTTATGTCCGGCAGCGCGTCTGGTGTCGGGCTTTCTGTTAATTAGAACCGCAAGCGCTCATGGATCGAGTCAAGATTGACAGCAAGCACAGCATCGCGGGAGCAAGTACCAGCCTCGCGGGGCATTTTTTCGGGAAATCTCAGGCGAGAGATAGCCTGTTTTTTGCTTCGCCCGGCCCTTGGGAGCGAGTGAGGGAAACAGCCTTCCTGTTAGATTTCACTGAACGCGAGTACAGTGGGGGGAGGTGAAACTAGCGGAGCTGGCAGGGTTCTGCTTTGATGGGCGATGGAAGATAGAAGGCAGAAAGTAGCAGGCATTCGGATTTTAAGCTTTGAGTTCTTATTTCTTTCTGGCACTAATAAATTCGATCGCCCGTACCGGCAATTTTTCGGCTCAGAAGGGGGCGGGGATGCCGGCAGCAATACCCCAAATAGGCGATCGACCTTGACAAGGGCGATCGACAATTTATCAATATTTTGCGAGTTTGGCAAATGGTTAGTAGTTAATAGTTAGTGATTAGCAGTTAGTATAAATACAACTAACAATTAACAACTAACATCAGTCGCAACTAACTATTAGCAAAATAAGACTTACAGGACTTACGCGGGGTGGCGATAAACTCTGTTTATTAATGACTGCCTCGGTGGAAAACCCAAAATCTGTTACGAAAAACATGGTTGATTTTCGTAAGTTATAACTAGGCAGCCCTGTCTGGCGGGTGTCAAACCCTTGGTTAAAACTGCTTGAAACCCTTGAAATTTGGTAAAAAACTAGGGTGTGCACCGCGTACCGGTTGACCTTGTTTCTCATCGCTGGGCGATCGGTTGACTTTTTGGCTACCGTCTTAAGCCAACCGTTCAAGATTAGCCGGTGCTGGCGGCCATCCTATATTCTGACGATATTTCAAGTATTTTGGAGACTTTCAACCAAACTCATCAAACACGCCCTACAGGGCTGGTTATAACTAAGTTAACAGAGTGATGCTAGCAATCAACCAGTTTTGATAATTTTTACTGTAGCCGTATCGATCGACAAAACTGACTAGCAAACACGATACAACCAACTTTCAGACAACATAGAAGATCGAGAAATTAAGGAAACTCACTCAACTTTTTTTATGGATTTCACTGAAATTTTAAGTGCCAATGAACTTTTAACTAGACATAGAAACGGGGAACGAGATTTTCGAGGAGCAAACCTCATTGCAGCTCATTTGAGTGAAGCTAATCTCAGTCGCACAAATTTGAGCAACGCTAATTTGAAAGGAGCCAACTTAATTAGAAGCAAACTAATTGGAGCTAATTTAAACGGTGCCGACTTAAGCGGGGCTAATTTATCTAAAGCAAAATTAATTGAAGCTAACCTCGGCACTTCTAGTTTAACTGGAACTGTGGCGATCGCAGCAGATTTTAGTGGGGCAAATCTCAGCGGAGCAATATTGTCTCGCGCTGACTTGAGCAAAGCTATTTTAACTGGAGCGAGTTTAGTAGGAGCTTGTTTGTTAAGCAGCTCGAAACTAAATGAGGCTAATTTGAGCGGGGCGACACTTAGTCGAGCAATTATGAGCGGGGTTGACTTAAGCAAAGCAAATTTGACTAGAGCGATTCTCAGCGAAGTGGATTTGAGCGGGGCCAACCTGAGCGGAGCAACTTTAATTCGGGCTTATCTCAATCGCGGAAATCTCGGAGGTGTCAACTTAGTTGGCGCTTATTTGAGCGAAGCAAGTATGCGGGAGGCTTCTGTTTGCGCTGCTGATTTAAGCGGGGCTGATTTGAGCGGGGCTGACTTGAGCGGTGCTAATTTAAATGGCTCTAATTTGAGCGGTGCTGACTTACACGGAGCTAATTTAAGTAAAGCCAATTTAAATGGTTTGATTCTGCACAATGCTGATTTGAGGGCTGCGAATTTGAACAAAGCTTCTTTGCGGGGAGCTGATTTGAGCGGTGCGAACTTGTCGGGTGCTAGCTTGTTGGAAGCGGATTTGCGGGGGGCAAATTTGAGTCACGCCAATTTGTCGGGAGCGGGTTTGCTGCTAAGTTCTTTGACAGGAGCAAATTTGACAGGAACTAATTTGTCAGAGGCTAATTTGATTGGGGCGAGCTTAAATGTTGATAATTTGAATCAAGCGGCTTTGGGCGGCGCTATTTTGCCGAATGGAGCTACTCACAGCCGCGATTGATATGTTGCAAGTTGTTAGTTGTTAGTTGTTAGTTGGCAGTTGGCAGTTGGTTGTTGGCAGTTGGTTGTTGGCAGTTGTTGCTATAATAGACCTCTTCTAAAAGCCAAGAACAGGCTCTACACCTGTTTCAAAATAATTCTTGAAATGTCTAATAGCAAATATTAGACAGTTGATTCAAGTCTGGTTGAGTCGATAAACTATAATACCTGTAAACCGGGTTTATTTGAGAAACTGGGTTTCTCACAAGCACGGGTTTTAGAGCTATCTCAAATCCGGGTTTGGGTTCCCCTTTAGAAACCAGTCGGCGCAGGCCGACTTTGTTTGTGTAGACGCGGTTTCAACCGCCCCCGTCACAACTGGCGTTTAGTATAATAGTGCTGGCGATTTTGGTTTATCCACTGAGATTCCGACCAATTCGGATCGGGTTGGTGCGCTAAATGGAGGTAGATTAATTCGGGCGATCGACAAAAATATCTATCCTCTCCTAAGTAGCGTTCAACAATATCTTGATCCTCTGCTCCCCAGCCAATGAATGTCTCATCCCATCCCCCGATTTCTATTAAGCGCTGGCGTTGAAATATGGGTGAAACTCCAAACCGCTCCCGCCGTGTCAAGTGCTTAAATAGGGCTGTCGGCCTATCTTCTGGTGCAACTTTCAACTCTTCAATTATGGCAGAATTTTGCTCGAAATCCAAGCAGGCTTTATCGCACATCATTCGATAGCCAGTGACTAACATTTGGGAGGAAATTTGAGCCATTTTTAAATGGCGCTCTAGGGTATTTTGGTAGGGAATGAGATCGACATCAAAAGCTGTTACCCATTGTCCGCGCGACAGAGATAAACCTAAATTTAAAGCTTTGGTTTTATGAAAAGTTCCCGCACAGGGAAGATAATTGTAGCTGATTGGTAGGTTGGTAATTTCTGGTAAAATCCAAGGTGAAGAAACCCGATCGATCTCGATTAAAATGATTTCGCAAATAGATAATAAATTTGAGGAAGCTTGAGTTTTCCACCACGCGAGTTGAGTTTTTAAGTGGTGTTCTCGCTGGCGGTAGGTAATAATTAAGGATAACTTAATTTCAGTCACGGCTATAATTCGGGGTAAAATTAGTGGTGATTTCCAAAATTTGAGGAGGTAAAATTGGTGGTTGGACTAAATCGCCAAAGAGAGCGCCTTTTTGGAGAGATTGCAAGCAAGAGATGATATTGCGATCGCGCGTTTGCTGGGTTGGTAGTTGCTGGTGATGTTGGTTGCGTGTCCGATCCGCATGAGAAATATGGATTACATTCCCCGCGCTGCAGATCTCGATTCCCAACAGGGTAGCGCGAATGAGCAAATCTTGGTCTTCCCATCCCCAACCTGTAAAAATTTGCTTGTATCCTCCCAAGCGTAATAGCGTTTGTTTGCGGGCACAGATTAAGCCGCAGCCCGGTCGATCGCGATCGCCCGATTTAGCCTCTACAATATTAACCGTGGCAGTCTGTTGGCGCATCTGGATGTTGTAAGTATAGCGTTTTCGCTTTAAAGTTGCGGTTTGCGGGCGAGACTCTCCGACAGTTTTCACACAGCAAATAATCCCATTTTCTCGCGATTTGGCAGATACAGGCAATAACTGTGGTAGATTTTCTACAGGTTTTGTCCTATTATTGAGCGATAATAATTTTAGACTATTTGGGGATAGAACTGAGTAGAATAATTGTAAAATTGCCTGCTGATTCCAGATAATGTCTGCATCGGAAATTAGCAAATATTCGCTGGTAACGTGGAGAATTCCTTGATTGATTAACTGAGATTTATTAAAGTCGGATTGAGGATATTTTAACCACTCTATTTGTTCGGAGTTGGATAATTTTTGTAAAGCAGTTAAACATTGAGGTTCTGTTGTGCCGCCATCGCAAATAATGATTTTAGTGACGGGGAAACTCCCTAAAAGCGATCGCACGCAGTCGCCGATTTCGGGACGGTTCTTAACGGGGATAATTACCTGTAACATGATGTTTATAACAGTTTGAAAAAAGAGGCTAGCTAAACAAGGAATTGCCAAGTATAAAATCAATCTAAAATCTAAAATAGTATTAGCTTGCCCAGTTTAGGGAAGCACCGGTAATATAATTGAGTTCGATCGCCTCTGCTGTCTTGAAAGGACGCAAATCTGGTAGTTTACCCTCGCGCACCGCCGCAGTATTGGCGATCGCTCTACTCTTGAGTTGCTGAATCAATTCTAAACGCACCGGAGCATCTAGTCCAGTTTGTCGATCGGTAGTTAGCGAACCCTCTCGGTGTCGGCGAAAATAAGCAAAGTCAGGAATATTAACTATTTTTGCAGCAAAGTGCGATCGCAGCAAAAACTCACTATCTCCAGAAAACCGCAACCCCGTAGCAAAACCGCCCAACCTTAAAACTAAATCCCGCGAAACTAAGCTAGTAGGGTGTAACAGCGGATGTCCCGGCTTTTCTGCTAGGGCGGCGCTGACATTGAGAGGATAAACAACAGGTAACAGCCTATCATCTTCAAACGCGCGTAATTCCTGCGTTCCCACTAATTCAGCACCAGTATTTTCTGCTGCTGCTAACAACAATTCTAAGCGATTTTCGCTCGACCAATCATCAGCATCTTGGAACAAATAAGCATCATAATTTGTTAGTTCTATCGCCTGTTGAATTAAGCGGTAAGGCCCGACATTCACAGCCGAAGCTAATAAAGTTACTCCCGGAAATTCTCGGACAATATCGATAGGTGGCGAATCCGAGCCATCGTCAAGCACCACAATACCATCCAGAGGTCTAGTTTGACTTACTAGGGACTGCAAGCAGCGATGCAAAAATTGTTCGCAGCGATAATGGGGAATCACCGCCAGGACGCGAGATTGATTTGTAATTAAATGATTATTTGTAGCTTTGATGTTTTTTTCAGCAATATTCTCTGAACTTGTAGAGGAAATAGAAGGATTTATTTTGGGATAATCATCCGAGTCTAAACTGGCAAAATTTATGTTAGTAGTTCCCCAATTAAAAGCGATATTTTGCCGTTCTAATTCTCTAGCAACTCCTAAAAGACTCCAGCGATTTATTTCTAACTGCGGTAGTGCTGCTTTTAGCAAAGGCGTTGACGCCATCCAGCCCAAGGCGGGGAGAGGATGTTGTTTGGCAGTTTCTAGTGGTAATACCACCGCTGGAGGTAAGGATGCTAGTGCGAAATTTGTTAGTTGAGGCGGCAAAAACATTACCGGCGTATTAGCCGTTAAAATTGCAGTGACTTCTGTATTAATTGTCTGTAAAACTTTCAAACACGATGCAAAAGATTCAATATTAAAGACGCAAAAATCAACATCATCTTTATCGAATGTGTAAATTGTACTTTCACCCTGATGATTTGAGGGATCGATCCCAATTATATGTTTTAATTGATAGAGTCCATTGTGTTGCAAAGCGCCCATTGCATTCGTTGACCAGCCCAGATGACTTTTACCCAGGATAATTAAAGTTAAACTTACCATTGGCTCGATCGCAAATTGTGGATTGTTTGTAATTCATTTCTCGTGCTAATCTTTCAAATCCCGAAGCCCGCATATTCGGCGGGGCGGCGGCAATTAAACACTGATAAGCTAATTCCGATTCTCCCCGTGCTAACCAAAGTGGGGCTAATTTCCACAAAAGCGGTATCCAAGGTATGGGATCGATATCTCGATCGGGCAAGTTGGTGCTAATTAGTCCAGCATTCTTTTGAATTTTCTCTAACCATTCTACGGGGTTAAGTGGTTCTTGCCAAAGTAGTTTAGCATATCCTTGTTCGAGTTCGACTCGTGCTATTTCTGTCGGTAAAGTTGCTGTGGCTTGTAACTGAGATAATGCTGTGGTAGCTGATGCGCGATCGCCCAAAATTGCTTGCCGCCAAGTTAACCAAGCGTCTAAAAAGGAATCGCCCGTTGTTTGTCGGTGGTTGCTGGATGCGAGGGTTTTTCCGTTGACCAACTCCCACCAGGATGCTAAAATTTGAATCTGGAATCTGGAGGCCCAAAAATTTAAATCTCCGATTAAAATAGATAAAATTGGTTTCCAGGCGATCGCGATTTTGAGATTTTCGCGTTTGGCTGTGCTTGCTGCGAGATTGAATGCTGCTAATAAGTGCTGAATATTAAATACATCTAGCTTGCCAGAATCGGGTAAATTGGTATTTTCCCAGATGGATCTAGCGGTGTTGCTGTCGAATCCTAAACTGGGAATTAGTAAATCTACCATCGCGGAATATTCGCCGCAATTCATCTCGGCTAAACGTTGCTGGGCGCTGTGGTAGATATTTTGTCTGGTTGGGCGATCGGCTAAAAAGCTGCACGTCAACAGCAATACTCGTACAGCTATCAATTCTACTGGCGATTTCCGACAAGGTGAAGGTTGCAAAAGTTTTGCGATCGCTTGTTGGGCGATCCTCTTCGAGGGCTGCGCCAACGGCGAAATCCCCGAATTTACCATCGCTGTCGGCTGAATTAAACTTTTTAACAATAATGCAATTTCTCTCGCTTCTCCTGCGGGTAATAAACCCAATTCCAACCACTCGCGCCAAGATTTTTTCGTCACCCATTCGATCCACTCTAGATCGCTACAACTTTGGGTATTTTCCAGTTGACTTAAATCCGATGAATCTACAATAACTCTCCCTCGAACTTCTCCAAATAAATTTTCTAACCAAAGCTGTAAAGGTTGCAGATCGAGAACTTGCTGCGGTTCGACTTGCAGCCAAATATCTACATCTAATTGATTTTGCTTGACTATCTGATAATTCAGAATCCCCGGAAATTTAGGTAAACAGATTTCTCCAGGATATTTCCAGCCTTGCTGAGTCTTGATTTGTTCTTGACTGCGGCCCAGAATTTTGGCGGTTATTTGCGATCGCCCGCAAGGACACGCATCAAAATCTAATTGCAGGCGATCGCCACATTTATAGCGAATCAAAGGCATTGTATAATTGAATAAATCTGTAGTGACTAATTCACCGTCAATAATTTCATAAAAACAGCGATCGACATCTAAATGCAGTCGCCCGCATTCAGGACAACTCAAGCCCGAAATCCCAGTTTCTTGGCAACCGTACTCGTTAATCACAGAAGTTTGAAAAATTGATTCAAGTAACTGTTTTTGAAATTCAAATAAAACCTCACCGGTACAAATAACTCCTAAAACAGCAGGAAATGAATGCCCAACTAGGGCGGCCGCTACTTCCGACAAACGACTGGGATAACCTCGAATTACCGCCGGCTTAATTTGCAACAATTCCTTTAAATTTTGCAGCCAATCGGCGGTGATATTTCCAATTAACGAAATATCGTTAACTCGCAGGGGCTGCAAGCGGCTGGCGAGATTAATAATTGGGACTTGTTCGTCAATTCCCCACCAACCTAAAGCGCGGTGGCGCGCCAATAAACGCGCTTGATTCCACTCATTACCGGCAAAGTAAGTAAAAAAATCACCGGAAGTTCCGCTAGTCATTCCTCGATAAACTAAATCGTCAGCAGTTGCCAGAAATAACCCTGGATTTTGCCGGACAGTTTGTTTGTCTATGGGCTGCAAGTTACTAAAAGCAGTTTGCCAATCGGTTACAAGTTGTTTTAACCCAGAGTCGGAATCAATTAGTCCAGCTTGCAAAAAGCGGTGGTAATTTCCGGGGAGAGTTAGGGCAACTTCTAAGACTTTTTTTAAGTTGATGGCGGTGCGATCGCTCAATTCTCTCATAAGCTGTTATCGCTCGAATTTTGCAGGCTGCGCTGTGGTTTTTATGCGTATTTCATTAAGATCAAATTATTTTTCAGAGTTTTGGCTGGCGATTTGATCTCCGATTTGCAGCCAATCTTGATTAATCAAAACTTGTTGTTTATCTGATACTTCTGGCAAAATTCCCCGCTGTGCGTTCAGTGGCTTTTCGCAAGAATCTCCTAAAGGTTTTAGATAACTTTTAAAAACCCAACCCACTCGGAAATAAGGTGCACTCATAAACCTGCCTTCGCGAAGAGTTTGGGTGTTAGAACTAAAGTGACTGCCAATTTTTACCCACTTTCCCGTTGCGTCTCGATCGCCCGTAACGACTTGCCAGCCTTTTGGAACTAAACCGATAACCTGGCCGTTGGGGGAGGAACGGATAGTGAGGGGATCTTTGTCGGTGACGACTTGAGCGAAGGGCAGAGGTTTGCCTCCGTAGGGGCAATTTTGAGCTTGTAAGGTTGTTGCCGGGGAAGTAGCAGAGGCGGCTGTTTTGACACCCGAAAGCGATAACAGCATTAAGCTAACAAACAGAGCAATTTTTTTCCAAACTTTTAAGGGATTCACGGAATATAATTCTCTATGATTTCACCAACCGATTATTACATATATTTGCTACAGGTTGCTCCTCCTAAAGTGCCAAAATTATTCGGACGATCGCGCTTCACCACTATTTTTTGATTTTTTGGGTAGACTACTTGCAAAATTTTTTACATCGTGCTATCGTCAAAAGGTTTGATACGAATTGTGAGTTAGAGGTAAAACCCCGCAGAATGAAACAATTGGGAACCCATCTGATCGCTGATGCTTGGCAGTCTCCAGGAGACCTGCTCAACGATCCTGAACGTATCCGCCGCGCCATACTCGATGCGATCGAAGCCGGAGGAGCTACTCTCATCGATTTGTGCGTGCACCAGTTTAGTCCTCACGGAGTAACGGCTACTGCAACTTTGGCAGAGTCTCATATAGCAATCCATACTTGGCCTGAACACGGTTATTTTGCTGCAGACTTATTTTTCTGCGGAGCCGGAGACCCTCACAAGGCCATGAAGGTGCTACAGTCAGCTTTGGAAGCTAAACAGGTAAAACTCACTGAGTTTACGCGCGGTTTCGAGCCCGGGGTGGGCAGCCTAGGTTCTGCTTGTGAAGAGCAGTATGCGCCTCGTCCATTAGAAACGAGTGCCGCCAGAGTATAATGGCCAATTAGCGTAACTTTGAACATTTTATGCTAGGTTTTGGTAAAAATCCCACGGCTCGGGCTGTGGGATTCTTGTTGGAAATTACTTTTTCATTAATAAAGGGCGAACAACTAAATAACCAGCACCGAAGGCGGCAATAACAATCAAAAAAATCGCGATGGCCAACCACAATCCGCTTAAGTCTGAGGATTTTTTGGGTTGAGAGCGAATCCGGTAAGGAGTTTCCTGCACCTCTGAAAATAATTTTTCTGGAAGCGTTTCGGGCGTCGGAGGGGGTGTGGGCGAAGTTTCCGGTACGGGAAAGGGAAAAGCCACTGTCTGAGGTGGTTGAGGTATGGTAGAGCTACTCCGCGAGATGACAGGTTCTGGAGGCTCCGGTTCAACGCTAAAATTGAATTTGACTGAGGGCATTTGCGGCATCCCTGTCTGGGTGAGGCTTTGGGCCGAGTTGACTACTTGCTGTAGTTGTTGGGATACTTGAACTACTGTTTCTACTTCTCGCCGCAGTTGTTGATTTTGTTGGACTAATTGCTGGTTGTGGGTTTTGAGGGAGTCAAGCATGGCTTGGGCGGCTTGCAATTCGGCGGTGACTTCTCGATAGAGCGAAATCGGTACCGATGGAGAGTAACTATTGGAGTTTTCAGGGGATGTATTGTCAGATAAGGTAGTATTTTGCATAGTAGTTGGCGAGGGTGAACTTTTTTTAGTTTAGCCTGAGAGTATTTGCAATTAGATCGATCGCAATACAATTCGTCAAGATATTTGTTAAAAATATTAATAGTGAGTTTAGTTAAATGTTAGAAATTTTTAGTCGATCGCTATGAATCACCAGCAAACCGAACAAAGTATGTCGCAAAAGTCAAGTACCGAAGAAATGAAATACGGCGAACGCGAGATTTTGGAAGGGCAGTTAATTACTTTTCCGAATCCGCGAGTCGGGCGGCGCTATACGATTAACATTACTTTGCCGGAGTTTACTTGCAAGTGTCCGTTTTCTGGCTATCCAGATTTTGCCACAATTCACGTTACTTACGTGCCAGACGAGCGGGTGGTGGAATTGAAGGCCCTGAAATTGTATGTTAACAGTTATCGCGATCGCTACATTTCTCACGAAGAATCGATCAATCAAATTTTAGACGATTTTGTCGCTGCTTGCTCGCCGCTCGAAGCGACGGTGAAGGGCGATTTTTCTCCGAGGGGGAACGTACACACTGTGATTGAGGTGCGGCACGAAAAGTAGAAGGTAGAGTCTTCTGCGGCTGGTACTTATTGCGGTAGGGTGCGTCAGGTTTGAGATTCTCAATCAGCACCAAAAGCATGATTCTGATGCACCGTTTTTTGCAAGGGTGCGTCACTGAGACTGTTGGTTTGGATCGAAAAATAACGCTAGAGTAGAGCAGCCTACTTAACTGCTTCAGAAAAAGCTTCTAACGAGATAAATTGTTTGACGTCTAATATTTCGATCAATACCAGTTCTCCACTGCTAGAATAGTGGAGAATCATTTGCCCTTCATCTTCGGCATAGGCGATCGGGCGTTGGCGAAGCCCTCGAAGAGGATCGGAAATTTCAATCAGCATCGCATCTACATCAGGGCTATATCTAATCTTTTTCATATCTTGACCTCTTACCAGGATAAGCAGTAATTACTAAAATTCTATCTGAATATTCTTGGTAGACCACTCTTAGGACAAGTCCATTCAATCTTTTTTTGCAAATAAACTTCCCTTGACCGCTTGCTTCTACCCAACTCGGCTATCTAACAGTTTCGGAAATTAAATCTGTTGAAATTGTAACCCCGTGACTTTCGAGAATTTCTATTTTCAGCAAGGCGTGTTGACTAAATTCTATTTTTTTATCCACATTTATTGTTTATTTTATTTTTCGTTCGAGCCCTTGGTGTAAGGTGCACAGCGTGCACCTTACAGATTGGTGCGGTTAACTTTGACTGGCTAGAGAAGTCGGGGATATTCCACTTTTTCCCTCTGCTGTTTTCGATTCGGCCAACTTGTCCAAAATCTCCACAACTTCTCTTTCAAAAGTCACCTGAGCGCGATTAGTGCGCCCGCCCACATAGAGTTTGCCGTTTTTCTCCAAAGCCCAAATCTGCGAGTGAGACAAATAGCTCATCAACACACTGAGCATCAGCAACCCGAAGCCAGTATAGACGAGCGGAATCCCCGGATCAGCCTTAATTTGCAATCCCGTGCTGCCTACAACTTCGTCAATTGTCAGCATCACGCCGTTAACTTCTACAGCGGTGCCGGCGCGAACTGTAGTTAATAATTTACCATCGGTACCGTAGATTAACATCGTTCCTTGCAAGTCCTTTGCTAGCAGAGAAACTCCTGCACTCAAATCTGGTTTTGTCGGAATCCAAGCGCCCCAAATTCTGCCTTGACCTTGAGTGTCTAACTGAGCCATTGGTAGTTGCAAAACCGGGCTTTTGTTGAGGCGGACTCGCACGGCGGCGATCGCCCAATCTGCTTGATAAAAAGTCACACCCCGATATCTCAGAGGCTCGTTAACGTGAATGGTTTTGCGATCGACCTCTTGGCCTGTTTTGTCCAAAACCGACAGATCCGAGTAAAATTGGTCGATCGCCCCGCTCGGACTATAATCGATCCAGAACCGATTCACGCGCATCGACCAATCCTTCGGTATTTGCGGCCCCGCCCAAGGCCCAGCATCCATAATATTCTGCACCTTAAAATTTTCACCGCTAGCCACCATTTCTTGACCGAGAAACCCCGTCAGCGAGCCCCACATCGACCCAGCTAAAATAATTAGCATACTGGCGTGAACAATAATCGGGCCGATTTTGCCAATTATGCCCTTGCGAGCATAAACTTTTTCACCTTCTCGAAAGATGCGGTAGTTTTTTTGCTGCAAAAGTTGTTCTAACGAAGTTAAAGGAACTGTTTCTAACTCCGCACTCAGAGCTAACTTTTCAAACTGCTTTGGTTCTTCATAAAATTTCCAGCGGCGGGCGGCTTTTAGCGCCGGAAATTGTCTGGTAAAAGTGCAAGCTGTCAAGCTACTGCCGAACAAAATTAGGATTGACAAAAACCACCAAGTGCGGTAAACATGGTCTAATCCTGCAATCAGTACAACTTTCCAAGTTAGGAAGCCGAACAAAGCCGGGTGTTCGGGATAGTTGGATTGGTAAAACTCTACCGATTGGCCTTGTTCTATCACTGTGCCAGAAATGCTGAAAAGTGCGATCGCCAGCAACAAAATAATTGCCAGCCGCAAATCTGCCAGCACCGGCAAAATTTCTCGCTTGAAAAACCTTTGAGGCGCAGTCGCCCAGTTTGATAGTTTAGATAGAAATACTTCTTTTGATGTCATTGGTAATTATGAAGAAGGAAGTTCGGCAACGAGCAATGTACGGGATGTAACGGATGTAACGGATGTAACGGATGTAACGGATGTAAGTCCGTCGGAAGAGAGAAGAAGGAAGAGGGAAGACGGAATAAACAGTTCTTATCTAGCAATTATCAATCAATTGTCAAGTCTTTCTTTGTTCTTCCTTCGTGTACTTCGCGTCTTCGCGGTTCGCCAAAAAAAACGCCAATTTTGTAATAATTGCTATATCTTTACTCAACAATAACTAAAGTCCTTACTACAAACCTAACTGCCAACCTTACGCGGGAAGTATGCGGGAAATCAGGGAAAAAACGCCAAATCCTACCAGCAAAACGCCACTGACAGGCGTAATCCAACTCGACCACCTGCGTAATTCTAACAACTTTTTAATGCTCGCGGTAAAAGTCCCGGCTATAATTAGGGGAGCGACGTAGCCAGCGGCGTAAAACAGCAGCAACACACCACCTAAAACAACATCTCCCGTTTTGGAAACCCAAGCTAACAGCGTCGCTAAAACAGGCGTGCTGCAGGGAGACGCTACTAAACCAAAAGTTAAGCCCAATAAGTACGATCGCACCGCTGCGGGCAAATTTTTCGGCACCCAGCCCGCAGCGTCAAAAGACGGCATTTGCAAGGGTAAAGCTTCGAGTAAATTCAGCCCCATTAAAATAGCGATGATGCTGACAACGATCGGCAAACCCAGACCAATTTTGCCATAAATTTGGCCGGCAAATGATGCTACAATGCCTAAACCCGCAAGGGTTGTCGCCAAACCCAAGGAAAACCATGCAGACTGGGTGGCGGCTTGGAGGCGGCTTTTTGCTTCGTATCCGCCGATGTAGCCGATCGTAATCGGCAACATGGAAAGCATACAGGGCGTTAAGCTCGTTAGCAACCCTGCCAAAAAGATGACTCCGACGCTGACTAAACTTAGATGAGTCAGTTGAGTGTTGACTAAATTATTAGCAAATTGTGCGAGTTCGTAAAGTAGGGTTTCCAAGGTTTCCATCAGTCGATTTTAGATTTTAGATTGAATAATTTTAGATTGACTCCAGTGTCGATTTTAGATTTTAGATTTTAGATTTTAGAGTAATCTGAGAGGTTAAACTAAATATCTAGTTTTTTCGATTTCCGGTGAATTCAGACGGGCGTGCTGTTCTGGCTCTGTTAAAAATTGTAACAGATGCGTGCAGCTTCGGTCGGAAATTTGAGATAGATTTTAGCGATATTGACTGGTTGGGAGTTGAAAGGTCGATCGCACCCTGCTTTTAACGGAATCTTGACACCATCCTCAACCAGCTTTTAGGAACTTTTGTTGACTGGTTCAGAAAATTAATACATTGTGGAACAGGCAGGAAAGCCTGAAAAAAGTCAGGCATTGTGAAACAGGCATTTTACCTGTTATTACTGGTTTGGGAGATAATTCAAAGCGAGTTTACTTTAAATTAAAGCCAACTTCTTCATTAATAGATCCGTCGGGCATTATTGCCCCAGCCAGCACCGCACCTCTGAAATTTGCTTTCGTTAAAATAGCACCTTCTAAATTAGCATTGCTCAGATTTGTGACTTGTTTGGAACCTCTAAAATAAAAGCTGTGCAAGTCGGCACCTGTCAAGTTCGTATTTGCCAAATTAGCATATTGCAAGTCAGCACCGTGCAGCGTCGCATCAGTTAAATTAGCTTCAGTGAGATTGCTTCCCCAAAGTCGAGAATCTAACACATTAGCATCTTGTAGGTTGGCGCGACTGAGATTTGCTAGAGTCAGATTAGCGTCCCACAATTTGGTGCGGTTTAAATTAGCTTCAGTCAAATTTGCTCGACTGAGAGTAGTACCCAAAATATCAGCATTTGTCAAATTGGCGCGGCTGAGATCTGCGCCCGAAAGGTCAGCATTTTTTAAATTAGCACCAGACAAGTTAGCGCCGGACAAATTAGCGCCACTCAAGTTGGCTTCAGTGAGATTAACTCCCTGCAAATCGGCAGCGCTCAAATCGCACTGCTTCCACAAAAAGCTGACGCACCAATTATCTTTTAATAGCTGACTCAAATCCTCGGCATTCGCGGCGATCGCAGGAGGAGTTAAGTAGAGAGTGAACAGGGCGATCGCCAGCACTGTAGCAGCTAAAGTTTTCAACCTCAGAACTCTGTTCATTGACAATAATTTGCGCGATAAATTCTTGATGTACAATCAAAGCATAGCAAATAACCAGAAACTTTCACCGGTAATATTACTCAAAAATATTAGTAAAATGTCGATCGGGGTTGACCCAGACACGAACTTAACTATGGCCGTGACGGGCGATCGCGAATAATCCGGTTATTTCGCAGATGCTTTGTAGGCAAACAATTTGTTTCATAAAAATCGGGATAGCAGTTCGATCTCTCATAGGAGGGATCGATCGCTCAAATTAGACAACTGCGGTATTAGTTGAATTTGGAAATCAGGAATTAGGAATCGATCGTCGCGTAAGGTGCGATATCAGCACCCTACACCTATAGGTTAAAGTTAGCCGATTCTGAACGCAGCGTCGCCTACTGGCAAGTCATTAGGACGGGAAATAGTAGCAAAATCAACGGCAAAAACAGCACTTTGAACTGCTGCGGCCGTAGCATTTTGAACATTAGCCAAAGTAGCCCCGCCTGATTGAATTAAAGTGTTGCTTCCCGATTGAGTAAATACCAGACTTGCCAAACTGGTACCGCCAATGCCAATGCGATCGCCCTGCTGCGATATAAAATCAGTAATTGTATCCGTTTCTCCATCACCTGCGATTAAAACAAAATTATCGGCACCTGCGCCACCAGTGAGAGTGTCGTTGCCTAAATCTCCAATCAAAATATCGTTGCCATCACCACCAATTAACACGTCATTCCCTTTGCCACCTCTCAAAAAGTCGTTACCAGCATCGCCATTGATAGTATCGTCGCCGAGATTTCCGTTGATAATATCGTTGCCAACACCGCCACTAATTAAGTCGTTACCTTTGCCGCCTCTAAGGAAGTCGTCGCCTGCTTCGCCGGTGAGAGTATCATTGCCTTGGCTACCGTTAATGGCATCATCAATCGGCGAACCGATAATGCGATCGTTTCCACTACCGCCGAGCACGCCGCTGGGGTTTTGCTGAGAATCTTGGGTGGTAACTTGATAGTTATTCGGGGCATCAGGCAATCTGAGCGCTCGCAAAGACAGATTGACAAAATTGGTAGTATTAACCAAATTGTTCAGCAAACCAGTATCGCTAATGATGTTGGAAACCCGACTTGGGACGATTCCTCCAACGACTTTAGCGCTCGAAATGCGATCGCCCTGCTGCACCGCATTCACCGTTTCAAAACCTTGAACAACATTGCCAAAAACAGCATAATTGCCATCCAAAAACGGCAAAGTATCCAAAGCAAAATAGAACTGCGAAGAAGCCGAATTCAAAGCAGTAGCCCGAGCCATTGCCACAGCCCCGGCAGTGTGCTTCAACTGCGGTGTCTGAGTCACAACTTGGTTGTAAACAGGTTGCGCCGCGCCTTGCGGCTTGATTTCCAAAGGAATAAAACGCGGCCCATTAGTATCCGGGTCAATAAAATTACCTGTTCCCAATTGACTTGCGGGAATTGTAGGATCTTTGCTGCGCGGATCGCCTCCTTGCACCACAAAAGGATCTGGCTGGCGTACCACTCGGTGAAACATCACCCCATCGTAGATGCCCCGTTCAACTAAATCAACAAAATTTCCCCCAGTAATCGGGGCATTAGTGCCGTCAACTTCGATCGTAACGGGTTGACCGTTAATTACCTGGACTACTGTAACTTTGCCTGTTAACGGGAGTGCAGCGCTCATAAGTAAATTGTGATTTGAGTGAGTTATCTCTTGACTAATACCAAATCCTGGCTAAATATCCGCTTTATTTCTTAACCTGCTAAGGCTGGTTCCCTCTGTCGAGAAGCGGTTTTAACCGCCGAATCATCAAAGGGTAGCTAACACCGGATTTGGTTTCAGAAGCAATCCGCGAATTGCCCCTACCCATTTAATCAGAAAACTGTAAACTTGTCTTAAGTACAATTCTACTTGTGAATTTATGATTTCCCGCCGCAAGTTTTTTAGCACTTTATTGGCAATTTGTCTAGTCTTTCTCAGTTATAATTTTGCGGCCCCTGCCTTTGCCCTCGGCGGCAAGCTGCCGGCGGTGAATCAAGCTGCACCGGATTTTAGTTTGCCGACAAACAGTGGCGGCGGACAAGTGTCCCTCTCCGATTATCGCGGTAAGTGGCTGGTAGTCTATTTCTATCCCAAAGATTTTACATCGGGTTGTACGATCGAAGCGCGTCGATTCCAGCAAGACTTGCCGAAATACTTGGCAAAAAACACTCAAATTATCGGCATCAGCGCTGATGATGTCAACTCCCACGCAGAATTTTGCGATGCTGAAGGTTTAAAATTTCCGCTGTTAGCTGATACCGACGGCCAAGTCAGCAAAGCTTACGGTTCTTGGATGAGTTTTATCTCGGCGCGGCACAGTTTTATTATTGATCCTGAAGGCACTTTGCGGGAAACTTTTGTTAAGGTTAACCCGGCGATTCACTCGCAAGAAGTGTTTGCCCGTCTGGAGGAATTGCAGGCTGAGGGTTAATATCGCGCCCCGTCGATTACACAAAAAACGGTTCCTAGTGCGGACTAAAGTCGGCCCTCGGCCCAGGAATCCTGTCCGCAAGCGCGATCCTTAGTTCTTGGGGTTGGGCGATCGCACAGGATGTAATGTAATGGGAGCGCGATCGTCCAACCCCAATCAAATAAAATAGTAGTGAAGAATGCAAGTCCTCGGAAAAAGCAAAAAACTTGCAGTCCGAACGCTATCATGTTTATTTTACCGAAAACAATGGCTAATAACGCCACCATCTGTAAAAGAGCTAATCTCAAATCTCAAATCGCCATTTTGCCCTACTCAATGAGAATTAAAATTGCTATTAACTGCCACAGGTTCTGAAGAAGATTCTGACTCTAACTGATTCTTCCTTTTGCTAGCAAAACGGCGTTCCGGGTCAATTCCCTCAAAGGTGGGTGGCAACCAAACCCGGACTACCAACAACACTCCCAAAACCAGCAAAAATGCTCCTGTTGATAATATTTTAATCCAGGGAGTTTCCAGCACTCCCCGCACGATGACTTCTCGCAAAACTGATACAATACAAACTTCCACAGCCACACCAATCGAAACGCGCTGCTCTTGCAAATAAATAATTAGCAGCCGAAATAATTCCACTAAAACTAATAGAAATAGAATATCTGCCGTCACGTGCTGGAAATCCAAAGGAGGTAACAGCGAGAAAAACATTTCTCGCAGTTCAATGACCATAAAGCTGAACAAACCGATACACAAAGAAATTACAATTAAATCTTGAATTGTTTCGAGAACGCTGACTATTAGTTTCAAATTCAACCACTGCGGGGGGTTACTTGTATGGTTAAGTGAACGATTTTCCATTGACAGCTCCTGCAATCTGTTTGACCTGCTTACAGCTTAAGTTAAATAAAGTCACTCTTTGACAAAAAATAGGTTTAATTTATTTATAACTATTATCATACTTCCCTGTGTTGACCATTTCCCCCCCAAACTTTTATTTATCGCGCAAGTGGGTTGACATCTTGGCAATGTTTGTGCTAGCTGGCCCATAGTATTAGTAGATTTGGTGAAACCCAGAATTCAAAATCCAAAAATGCTGCAACTGAGATAAAATATAAAAATTGTAAAGAATTATTTACGACAGCTTGATCAACTCAAGCTAGGGACTTTAGGCTCGAATCAACGAAAAGCCGGAAAGTCAACCGAAAAACAACAGCCACCTAGAGAGGATTGAACACAATGGCATTTACACTCGCACCATTACCCTTCGCCGCTGATGCCTTAGAGTCAGATCATATGTCGGCCAACACGTTTTCGTTTCACCACGATAAGCACCACGCTGCTTACGTGACCAATCTCAACAAAATGATTGAAGGCACGGAACTTGCCAGCAAATCCCTGGAAGAAATTGTGATGGCATCTGCTAAAGACCCATCCAAATCTGGCATTTTCAACAATGCAGGTCAAGTTTGGAACCACAATTTCTTTTGGAAGTCGCTCAAACCAGGTGGTGGCGGCACTCCGACAGGAGCTTTAGCTGATAAAATCAACGCCGACTTTGGCAGCTTCGACAAATTCAAAGAAGAATTCAAGACTGCTGCGACAACTCAGTTCGGCAGTGGCTGGGCTTGGCTGGTTTTGGACAACGGTACTTTGAAAGTTACCAAAACTGCGAACGCCGACACTCCGGTAGTACACGGCCAAACTCCTTTGCTGACTTTGGATGTGTGGGAACACGCTTATTATTTGGATTTCCAAAACCGTCGTCCCGACTACATTACTAATTTCTTGGATAATTTGGCTAACTGGGATTTCGCAGCAGAAAATTTCGCTGCGGCTTAGTAGCACCTGAGTTTTAGGATTAAAGTCCTCACTACGAATCTATTAAGTTCGTAGTGAGGACTTTATTTTTTGTTTCCAAGGACTGAAGTTCTCACTACTAGCTTCATAGGTTCGCTTAAATAGGTCGGCGCTGTAAAACGCAAATATGTAAACGACTATAAATCATTCAAATGCACATCTAGCAACACTCTTTAGCCTTATTTACATATTTTTATATTGTTAAGTTTAATATCGCCAACCTACTTAATAAGTGGATGTAAGAATAGGGATGGTAGTTTTGGAACTTCCACTGCCTCACACGGTATCTAATTTGTGAAGATTTCTAAACCCATTTGTAGGGAGGAAAGGAGAGTTATACTATCCTTTCCTCGCAAAGTCGGGACGTTTCCCCTTGCTATAGTAATGTTGTTGTGATAGATAGAGTTCTGGACAGATAGATGTGTGGACAGATAGATGTCTGCAGAGATATATTTTTAATATTGGGTGCCGAAATATTTAACACAACCTTTTGGAGTATAAAAAATGACAAAAAATGTATCAGTAGTGATTCCATCCTACAACAGCGCCCAATTTTTACCGGAAGCAATTGATAGTATACTTGGGCAGACTCTACCCGTATTTGAGATTATTGTCGTAGATGATGGTTCTACTGATGAAACGAAAGAAATTTGCGATCGCTACCCGAAAGTAACATACTTCTATCAAAACAACCGAGGCCATGCTACTGCACGCAATACTGGTCTGCAGATTAGTACGGGAGAGTATCTTCTGTTCCTGGATAGTGATGACTGCCTTTTGCCTGAAGCGATTGAGATTGGAGTCAAGCATCTCAACGCCATGCCAGAGATGGGCTTGGTATTTGGTCGTTATTTCTTCTATTCCATTCAACCCGATGGCTCATACAAAGTAGAAGAGAAATATGAGAACCAGCCTGAAGTTGCTAATTATGAAACCCTTTTGGCTATCCGGCATAGGGTTCAATGCGGTTGTATTATGTTTCGCCGTGCTGCCCTCGATAGTGTCGCCATTGAGTCTATCGGTGCATTTGATCCAAGTGTATTAGCGACCGAAGATTACAATTTATGTCTGCGAATTGCCCGTAATTTTCCTATCTATTTCCACGGTCAAGTCGTTTCTCAATATCGCTACACTGGCAATAACATATCCAGTAAATCGACCTACTTTCTGATCCATGCAATCCGAGATCATTATCAGCAATGGAGTTACGTTCAACGAACAGAAAAAGAAGAATATATAGTTGCCTATGAGCAGGGCAAACACCACTGGATTAATCTTTTTGGCAATCGATTGCCTTACGAAATCCTGAAATATATAGCAGCTAAAAAATGGGTTGCAGCCTTGGGTATTCTGAGATTAATCTTGTATTACGATCCCAAATTGCAATCTATCGATCGGGCTATTTACGAAACATCCTATACAACTCTGATGTCAGAGCTACGAAAGCTCCCCCTTCAAGACTCCTTAGCCTATTGGCAAAAACAACTTGCGGGAGCCACCCCTTTATTACCCCTACCCACTGATCGGCCACGTCCCCCAGAGCAATCCCTCCAGGGAGCTTCTCTGTCTTTTGGCATTTCTGGGGAAATCACGACAGCCCTCAGCCAATTGGGCGGCCAGGAAGGCGTCGCCCTATCAACAACCCTGTTAGCCGCGTTTAAGATCTTGCTCTATCGCTATACAGGTACGGAAGACGTGATTGTTGGCTCCCCCTTTGTGAGCCGTGTGAATGCAGAAAATTTTTTCAATGCCGTCCCCCTTCGTACAGATATGTCGGGTAATCCCACGTTCCCAGAGTTTCTGGGACGAGTGCGGAAAGTTGTTTTGTTAGGGCAAGCCTATCAAGATGTGCCCTATTGCTTATTGGTCGATCAATTTTGTCCCCAGCCCGACTTAAGCTATTCCCCTCTGTTTCAAGTGACCTTTGTCTTTGAGGAAAATATTCCCTTCCAAAGGATCGATCTGTCAAGATTAACAGCCAGTCCGTGGGTGATTGAAAACAACGAAGGAAAGTTTGACTTAACTTTATTCTTAAAACCAACCAGCGCAGGATTGGAGGGGAGTTGGTACTACAGCACGGATTTGTTTGATGCAGAAACTATTGAACGAATGAACGAGCATTTCCAGATTTTGTTGGCTGGGATTGTGGCTCATCCAGAACAATCGATTTCTGCCTTGCCGCTGTTGCCAGAACAAGAGAAAAATCTGTTGCTTGTGGAATGGAATCAGACTCAAAAAGATGAGTCGCCAGAGCTATGCCTGCACCAGTTAATAGCTCAACAAGCAGAAGTCACTCCAGAGAAAATTGCGGTTTCCTTTGAAGGTCAAACATTGACGTACAAAGAACTACATCAACGCTCTAATCAACTGGCCCACTATTTGCAACAAAGAGGGGTGAAGCCGGATGATTTAGTGGGCATTTGTGTCGATCGCTCTCTGGAAATGCTTGTGGGATTATTAGGTGTGCTGAAGGCGGGCGGAGCCTATGTTCCCATAGACCCCAACTACCCTCCCGATCGCGTGGAATACATGATCGAGAATTCCCAAGCCCAAGTATTGTTAACACAACAGCAGCTTGTGAAGAGCCTGCCTGCCAAAGAAGCCAAAAAAGCATTGGTCATCTGTTTGGATACGGATTGGCCACTGATTGCCCAAGAGAGTCAGGAAATGCCGATCGCCAGCGTTACGCCAGAAAATATGGCCTACGTCATTTACACGTCTGGTTCTACGGGTAAGCCCAAAGGCGTACAAGTTCTCCACCGCGGGGCAGTCAATTTTTTAAATTCGATGCGCGAGCAACCGGGAATCTGTGAGGCGGATATTTTGCTGTCTGTCACCACTCTCTCTTTTGATATTGCAGTCTTAGAACTGTACTTACCCCTGACTGTGGGAGCGCAGGTTGTCATCCTGAGTCGGGAAGCTGCGATGGATGGCAGAAAGTTATTAAGGACGATCGTCCAATTAGGCATTACGATCCTGCAAGCGACTCCAGTGACTTGGCGATTATTGATAGAATCGGGTTGGGAAAGTCAGTTCCCGCTGAAAATCCTCTCCGGTGGGGAAGCCATGCCCAAAGAATTGGCTGCCCAATTGTTAACCAAAGGTACAGAACTTTGGAATATGTACGGGCCGACGGAAACAACAGTTTGGTCAACAGTTTATCAAGTCAAAGACGCCGAACAGCGAATTTTAATTGGTAAGCCGATCGCCAACACCGATATCTACATCTTAGATTCTCTCCTGCAACCCGTTCCCATTGGGGTGGCTGGGGAATTACATATTGGTGGTTCAGGATTAGCGCGAGGCTATTTGCAACGTGACGATTTAACCACTGAGAGATTTATTCCTAATCCCTTTCGAGAAACCGAACGAATATATAAGACAGGGGACTTAGCACGTTATTTGCCCGATGGAAATATTGAGTGTTTAGGTCGCCTAGATTTTCAAGTCAAAATTCGCGGTTTTCGGATCGAACTCGGTGAAATCGAGTCTGTTTTGGTCAAACATTCCAACGTGCAGCAGGCAGTGGTCATCGTCAGGGAAGATTTTCCTGGCGACAAGCGTCTAGTGGGTTATATTGTCGCTCTCAAAAATCCGAACCCAAGCATCCAAGAACTGCGAAGTCTGCTCAAGGAGTATGTACCAGAATATATGGTGCCATCTATCTTCGTTTTCTTGGAAGCTCTACCTCTAACACCGAATGGTAAGGTAGATCGTAAAGCTCTACCTGTACCTGAACAATCTCGCGAAGCAGCAATCATACCCGCCACTCAAAAGGCTCTAGATTTGCCCGCCCCTACAACTCAAGAAAAGCCAGAAAAGCCAGAAAAAAGTGCCAAGCCCAAGGATGATTTGGAAGTTCAACTCGTCAATATTTGGGAAGAAGTATTGAATATTTCACCCATCAGTACGACAGATAATTTCTTCGAGATGGGAGGACATTCCCTATTAGCGATATCCCTAATTCGTGAAATAGAGAAAACCTACAATAAAGAGCTACCTTTACCTATCCTTTTCCAATCGCAAACGATTCAGCAGTTGGCTAACACCCTTCGCAAACAAAGATTCTCGTCTTCTTCGCAGGCTTTAGTCACGATTCAGAAAGGTAGTTCCAAACTGCCTTTATTCTTTATTTACGGCATATTCCTTTACTATAATTTATCAAGACACCTCGGCAAAGACCAAACCTGTTATGGAGTCTATGTCAAAGAGGAAGTCAATATGTTCCAAAGGAATAAACTTGACCAATCACCAACGCCTTCAGTGAGTATTCCATATCTGGCCACTCGCTACCTCAAAGAAATACAAAAACATCAGCCTAAAGGCCCTTACCTCCTAGCGGGTGAGTCCTTAGGTGGCTTAGTAGCTTTTGAAATGGCACATCAACTTCATTTACAGGGTGAGGAAGTAGCTTTACTGGCTCTTTTGGATAGTGCGATTCCAGGAAAAAACCAACTGTCATTGAGTCAGAAGCTGGCTTTTCATATCAAGAAGCTGCGCCAACAAGGGATTTCATATTTGTTCCAAAAAATACGAAAATCGAAAACTAAATCGACTCCTAATATTAACAGTGATAATGTTAATAATAATCGCGTAGATCCTCTATTAGAGTTTCGGCAGTACGCTTTCAATAGTTACAAGCCACAGCCTTACCCAGGCAGGGCAGTTTTGTTCCGGGCGATGGAGGAAAGTCACTTTAGCACTTTGGAAAACTGGAATGAACTGTTGCTTGAAGGATTAGATATATATGATATCCCTGGAGATCATCTAAGTATCCTTCAAGAACCCAATGTCCCTATCTTGGCAGAAAAAATGAGAGTGCATATCGATCGAGCTTTAGCAAAACTTTAGGCTGTTGAGTTGAACGACTTATACAAGCGATTCAACAGGCTATTACAGATCAAACAATGCGTCAACGCGCCGCCAGATTGGCGGCGCACATCCAAGCTGAAGATGGTATTACCAAGGCAGTTGCTATCGTACAGGAAATCTAAAATTGTGGGACTGTTTACGGATAACCCGTATTCTACTGGAGGAATTCAAAGAACCTTAAGTTATATCAAATCCGGTAGCATCGGAATGATTCAGATATATATTCTCGGACTCTGTGTACTCTGTGTACTCTGCGGTTAAATCATTCCAATCCAAACCCCAATACGGTTTACTTAAGTTATAAGGTTTGTGAATTAAATAATTTCCATTTTTCTTCTAGCCCATCCCACAACAATCAAATTTGGAAGTTATTTAATTCTCATTTCTAAGTTGTAGGGTGCATCGCTCGTTTAATCTGGTGTTCTAGGGCGAGAGTTGTTTTTGGCGACGCACCCTACGTTGACTTAAGTGAACCGTATTGGTTATCCCCCCTTCAGTATTTTTAATAAGGCTCTTCGATAAATTTGTCTGCCTTCTGAGTCAAGGTGAACGCCATCTGTTGTTACCTGATCTTTCAATACTGTCCCTTCGTACAGGGGCTGAATTTCTTTTTCTACTATCAATAACTTATCTGTCGCTGCCACTTGACGAGTCAAGGCTTGAATGCTTTTCACTCTTTCCAAAGAACCCGCTAGTGTGATATCATGGCTGGCTTCAATCGTTGAGTAAAAAGCAGGGATTAACACTACTTTTTTGGTGTTCATTTTTGTTCTGACAGTGCGGATAATTTCCTGCATATTGTTAACAAATTGTGGATCATTTATTCGATAACCCGCATCATTAGTACCGATCGCAATAATTGATGTATTACATTTAACGTTAGCCGCAGTTAAGAGTTTTAGCTGTTCGATCAGAGAAATTGTTGACATTCCGGGCAAGGCAAAATTAAAAGTATCTTGACCCATTGTATTTCCCAGCCCAGAGGTGATAGAATCGCCCCAAATGCAAGCATTAATTTGAGTGTTTTTAGTCAGATATAGTTGATAATCAACTTCATCTAGCCACCAAGAACTAGAACTTAGGGTGTCTGTCGATAATCCGATGGAATTTGCATTAAACATGACTAAAAATCTACCTAAATACCCCTTCTTTATCGTAAATTCTAAAATCCCTGTTAAGAGAATGACATTTAATAGCAGTGAAATGATGGCGATAGTTTTTTTCATACAGGTATGAGCAAGTAAATTAACATAAATTATCAATTTACCTCTTGCAAAAGTGCTTTTAATCAAATTGTGGAACAGGCTTTCCGGCTTGTTCCACGAGCAACATTTTTTATTATGGAAGGAGCCGGAGAACCCGTCCTAGTTATTTTTGCAAGAGGTCTAATCACTACACTACCAAAAAGTAATTCACATTATAATCAGTTTGTCCGATCGCGAATTACGAATTAAGCGATCGCACTCCTCCATCTTGTTTGAGATCGAATAGAGTGCGCGCGTAAGACTGGATGAGCTAGTAGACAAAAACAGCTTTCAACATTCCTTCACCTCGCTCTGGTTTCAGTTCAAATCCTATTTTTTCACAGAGGCTCTGCATCTTGTAGTTGCTAGTGAGAATGTAGCCGACGATCGCATTTAATTTCTCTTCGCGACCAATTTGCAGCAGCAGCCTCAATAATTCTGTTCCCAAACCCCGCTCCTGATAGCTATCGCGGACGATCAGGGCAAATTCGGCTTCGTTTTTGCCGTGCAGATTGCTGAGACGTGCTACTCCCAAAATCTGGTGTTCTGAGGTTTCGGGGTCTTTGCGATCGGCTACTAACAGCATTTCTCGATCGTAGTCAATAAAACAACTCCGGGTCAAACGTTCGTGAGCGATGCGGTGCTTTAAATTTACCATATGAGCGTAGCGCAAATACACGCTCTCTTCGGAAAGCTCTTGATGAAACAGCACCATCAGCGGCTCATCTTCCGGGCGAATCGGACGGATGGTAATGGAACTATCTGTTGACCATTGTTGAACGTATTGCACCGGATAGGGGCGAATCGCAGGTGAAATGGTGTTTTCTGTGGTCTGGAGCACAACGCGGGCATCGAGGGCGATCGCACCTTCTGGAGAAACCAGCAGCGGATTAATATCTATCTCGGCAATCTGAGGTTGCTCGACAATCAGTTGACTGAAACGAACTAATAACTGTTCGAGTTTTTCTAGGTCAATTGCCGATCGCCCGCGCACTCCTTGCAAAGCTTTGTAGATGCGCGTTTGCTCCATCATCCGCCGCGCTAGGGTGGTATTTAAAGGTGGCAGTGCTAGCGATCGATCCTGAAAGACTTCCACTAATTGTCCGCCGGAACCAAACAGCATAACTGGCCCAAATTGGGGGTCGATACTGCTACCCAAAATTAGTTCGTAGCCTTCCAAACGCACCATCGGCTGCACAGTGACACCGAGAAACGCAGCAGGATCGATCGCCCGTACCCGCTGGGCGATCGCCTCAAAGGCACTAATTACAGCCTTAGCATCGCCTAAGTTTAGTTGTACGCCCCCCACATCGGTTTTGTGAGTAATCGTCTCAGAATGGAGTTTTAGCACCACAGGATAACCGAGACGATCGGCAATTTCCACAGCTTCGCGATCGCTGGTGGCTATGGATGTGGCGATGGTGGGAATCCCATAAGCAGAGAGTAACTGCTTTGATTCGTACTCTGTTAACAGAGGGCGATCGTTGGTGCGTGCAGAAGTCAAAATCTTAGCGATCGTCGGTCGATCGGGACTCCAGAGATCCGAATCAGCCGCCAGAGAAGGCGTTTCGTAGATAGCGCGCAGGTTGTAGCTGTACCGCCACATATAATTGAATAACCTGACGGCCGTATCGGGATAGGGGAAAGTCGGAATTTTGGCCTGATTGAGAATTTCCGTTGCTGCTAAAACTTCTGCACCGCCCATCCAGCTTGTTAATAAGGGCTTTCCGAGTTTGCTGTAGGACTTTAATTCTTCTGCGGTTTTGGTGGGATTTGTCATCGCTTGGGGTGTGAGGATGACCAACAATCCGTCACTATTGGGATCGGAAGCGACAACTTCTATAGTTTTGGCGTAGCGATCGCTACTAGCATCGCCCAAAATATCGATCGGGTTTTGATGGCTCCACTGAGGCGGCAAAAACCCATCAAGCTGCTGCAGCGTCTCCGGTGCCAGCTCTGCCAGGGCACCGCCGCCGCTAATTAAGGCATCAGTGGCGATCGCCCCTGGGCCTCCTGCATTGGTGACGATCGATAGGCGGTTGCCCTGCGGTCGCGGTTGCTTGGCCAGAATTTCTGCCATGTCAAACAGATCGGAAATCGTATGTACCCGCAAGGCGCCACAGCGGCGGAAAGCAGCGTTGAGCACGTCATCGCTGCCGGTCAAAGCTCCCGTATGGGAAGCGGCGGCGGCGGCGGCGGCGGCGGTACGTCCCACCTTGAGAATGATGATCGGTTTGTCGATCGCCACTGGGCGGGCGGCGGACAGGAACGATCGAGCATCACCCATCGATTCCATGTATAAAACAATACTTTTGGTGTGGGGGTCGTCCCCAAAATACTCGATCAGATCGCCCCAACCGACATCGAGCATAGAGCCGATCGACACAAAAGTGCTAAAACCGACATTTTCTCCCAAACTCCAATCGAGAATCGAAGTACAGAGGGCGCCACTTTGACTGATGAAGGCTACATTACCCGGACGGGCGATCGTACCTGCAAAAGTAGCATTGAGCCCGAGAACAGGATTCATCACGCCGAGACAATTGGGGCCGATAATCCGCATTCCGCCCAGACGCGCTGCAGCCATAATTTCCTGTTCTAGCGCAACGCCTGCCGGGCCAATTTCTTTAAAACCAGCAGAAACAATCACTGCCCCTTTCACCCCAGCAGCGATACATTCGCGGATTGCTTGCGGTACAACAGCCGCAGGCGTAGCAATCACCGCCAAATCCACTACTTCCGGGACGCTAGCAATGTCAGGATAAGACTTGAGCCCCAGGACGCTGTGGCGCTGGGGATTCACCGGAAAAACTGTTCCGCCAAAGGGATTGCTAATCAAATTCCACAGGAGAGTGCGTCCGACACTTCCTTCTCTCTCTGTTGCGCCGATAACAGCCACGGAGCGAGGCCGAAAAATTCGATCGAGTTCGTGACGCTGTTCTTTCCAAATATCGTGAGCCGGATCGCTCGCAGTGCTGTGATTCATTGAATTTATCTGCATAATACCCTAGTTCAATTGATCGGCCATTAATGTTGCTTTGCTGTCGGTAGAAGCAATAAACCAGAAAGCAGAACCAAGAAACAAGAACCAAGAAGGCTTTAAGCTATTCTGCATTTAAATTGTATATTTCGATAATCGAGCGAAAATCGTCAAATTCACTCTCCTTTTTATCCGAAGAGCAACTTGTCCTAAGAGCGCGGTCGAAGGAAGCCTTTATAGCTTCCTTTTTCTCCTCTGGTGCTCGATCGCCATACACAATCTAAATGCTCTCACAGCTCAGTCATCTAGGAGAGCAGTAATAATACTGACGGAACCAGCCGAACCAGCGTTATTTGAAGTTTAATCAAGTGAATTTACTGAACAATTACCGCATCAAATCCGAACTATTTTGCGGCTAGTTCCGCTAGTTCGGCTGGTTCTCGATCTCGCTCCAGTCGCTGTTTGGACATCTTACTTACGTAATTGTCACATTTTAAATAGGATCTCCGGGTGCGTTAGTTTTAAGGTTGGTACCAAAAATTTGTTTTTTTTTCACTAACGCACCCTACTGATGGTGTCACTTGCCAAATTCCTGTTACAACAAAATCTGATTGCACGTTTCCGACCAAGCAGCCATTAAACAACATTGTTGTTGTCAAAGTGTTAGCTCATAATCCAATTTTATCATAATCTCATCAAAAACTCCAGAGGAGTTTCTGGATACTATCTATTTTAATATTTCCAGAAAATCGCAGAGTAAACTTTTGTCACAAAGGGCAAAAAAGCTATTAAAAATTTGCAAATTCAAGATATGCTAGATTTAGCGGTCAAAGAATAAAAAAAGATCGCTAACAAAAAATTGAGGCGAAAGAAAGCTATGTTTGTAGAATGGCAGGGCTTTACAGAAGGCAGTTGGACAAAAGAAGTCAACGTTAGAGACTTCATTCAAAAGAATTACACCCCCTACGAAGGGAATGCAGAATTTCTCGCAGCACCAACCGAAAAAACCCAGCAGCTTTGGCAAAAAGTTCTGGAACTAATGAAGCAAGAGCGCGAAAAAGGTGTGTTGGATGTTGATACAAAATTACCCACATCGATCGTAGCTCATGCAGCAGGATACATCGATCGCGAGTTAGAACAAATAGTAGGTTTGCAAACCGATCGACCTTTGAAACGCGCGATTATGCCCTTCGGCGGAATTCGCGTGGTCAAGGCAGGTTTAGAAGCTTACGGTTATCAACTCGATACACAAACAGAAGAAATATTTACGAAATATCGCAAAACACACAACGATGGTGTCTTCGATGTTTACACCCGCTCCATGCGTCTGGCGAGACGTTCTGGTATCATCACAGGTTTGCCCGATGCCTACGGACGCGGGCGGATCATCGGTGACTATCGGCGCGTTGCTTTGTACGGTGTCGATCGCCTAATTGATGATAAGAAACACCAGCAAGAATCCCTCGAACTAGAGGCGATGGACGAGGGAACAATTCGTTTGCGCGAAGAGTTATCCGAGCAAATTCGCGCCTTGTTTGAGTTAAAAGAAATGGCTGCTAACTACGGCTTTGATATTGGCAAGCCGGCGGCCAATGCACGAGAAGCTGTCCAGTGGCTGTATTTTGGCTACTTGGGAGCAGTGAAAGAACAAAACGGGGCGGCGATGTCCCTCGGCCGTGTATCCACGTTTCTAGACATTTATTTCGAGCGCGATTTGCAAAGTGGCACCAGTTCCGAACAGGAATTGCAAGAACTAATCGACCATTTTGTAATGAAACTCCGCATGGTGCGGTTTTTGCGAACTCCCGACTACAACCAACTGTTCTCTGGCGATCCAACTTGGGTAACAGAGGCGATTGGCGGTATGAGCAAGGACGGGAGAACATTGGTAACTCGCAACAGTTTCCGATTCCTGCATACTCTCTTAAATCTCGGTACTGCGCCAGAACCTAACCTTACCGTTTTGTGGTCGGAAAACTTGCCGGAAAGCTTCAAGGAATTTTGTGCAAAAATATCCAGCGATACCAGTTCGATTCAGTACGAAAACGACGATTTAATGCGTCCTGACTACGGCGACGATTATGCGATCGCCTGTTGCGTCTCCGCGATGCGAATTGGTAAGCAAATGCAGTTTTTTGGAGCGCGAGTTAACTTAGCTAAGACTTTGCTCTATGCAATCAACGGCGGTATAGATGAGAAATCTGGCGACCAAATTGCGCCGCAATTTCCACCAATTACTTCCGAATATCTCGATTATGACGAGGTGAAAGCGCGGTTCCATGACATGATGGCGTGGTTGGCAAAAACCTATATCAATACGCTGAATGTCATTCACTATATGCACGACAAATACTGCTACGAACGGCTGGAAATGGCATTGCACGATCGCGATGTTTACCGGACAATGGCCTGCGGAATTGCCGGATTGTCCGTGGTGGCAGATTCCCTGTCGGCGATTAAACACGCGAAAGTTAAGGTGATTCGCAACGAGCAAGGTTTGGCAGTGGATTACTCGATCGAAGGAGAATATCCAAAATATGGCAATAATGATGATCGCGCAGACAGTCTAGCCATCGAACTCGTGCAAAGTTTCATGAACGAAATTCGCCAGCACAAAACCTACCGTGACGCCGTAGCGACTCAATCGGTACTCACGATTACTTCTAACGTAGTGTACGGCAAAAAAACTGGCAGTACACCCGACGGACGTAAAGCAGGGGAACCCTTTGCTCCCGGTGCTAACCCGATGCACGGCCGAGATTCCTGTGGAGCGATCGCATCCTTATCTTCTGTCGCCAAACTGCCTTACAGCGATTGTCAAGATGGCATATCGAATACTTTTTCGATTCTACCAGCAGCCTTGGGCAGAATGGAAGGCGATCGGACTAATAACCTAGTTGGTCTGTTAGACGGTTACTTCCACGATGGCGGCCATCACATTAATGTTAACGCGCTCGATCGGCAAACATTACTAGATGCGATGGAACATCCCGAAAAATATCCGCAGCTAACAATTCGCGTCTCCGGTTATGCGGTGAACTTCATCAAGCTTACCCGCGAACAACAATTAGATGTGATTAAACGGACATTCCACGAACGGGTATAGCTTCGACTTCGCTCAGCCACCAACCTAAACGGTGTCTGAGCAAAGCCCAAACTCAAACTTCGACTTCGCTCAGTTAACAATTTAACCGCTGGCTGAGCGGAGTTGAAACCAAGCAAAATTCAAAACCAAATCAATGTCTGGAATTGGTCGCATTCATTCAATCGAAACTTTTGGTACCGTCGATGGCCCCGGAATCCGGTTTATCGTCTTCACCCAAGGCTGTCCCTTACGCTGTCTTTACTGTCACAATCCCGACTGTCGCAATTCCCACGATGGTAAAGAAGTAACCGTCGATTATTTAATCGATCAAATTACCAAATGTAAATCCTACCTGCGGAAAGGAGGCGTTACAGTCAGCGGCGGCGAACCCTTGATGCAGCCAGATTTTGTCAGAGAAATCTTTAGCCGCTGTCATCAAATGGGGTTGCATACAGCCCTAGACACATCAGGATTCTGTGTTTTAGAACTTGCTAAACCGGTTCTGGAAATGACCGATCTGGTTTTGTTGGACATCAAATCCTACATTCCCGAAGTGTATTACAAAGTCACCAACGTTTCCATCGAGCCTACTTTAGCAATGGCCAAATATCTCAGCGAAATTGGCAAACCGACTTGGATTCGATTCGTTTTAGTTCCTCACCTCACAGATGCCATCGAAAACATAGAAAAACTAGCGGATTTTATTGCCAATCTGACTAATGTGGAAAAAGTAGAAGTATTACCATTTCATAAAATGGGAGAATACAAATGGGAACAATTAAAGCTGAATTACGAACTCAAAGATACACCTCCAGCTTCACCGGAAATCGTCCAACAAACTGTTGATATTTTTAGCAGTCGCGGTGTCTATGCGATCGGAGCTAGCGGTTTATAATTATTGAAGAAGGAAGAAGTCATTAGTCATTAGTCATTAGTCATTAGTCATGTTTTGCTGTCGCCTCCGAGCTTTCCGTCCAACGTCATCAGGAACAAGGAACAAGGAATAAGGAACAAGGCCCTTCGACTTCGCTCAGGGTGAAAAGAAGGAAGAAGGAAGAAGGAATAGTCTTGGACGCACGGGTGGTCAGAAACTGGTTTTTTTATGAAAATCCTTCGCTGGAACCCGCAGATTAAGTAAAAAAACAGGTTTATTTGGTCTTGATGCGTTCAAGAGTGAGGAAAAAGGAAGAAGTCAAAAACACTAATAGCAGGAAAAGAACCATGAAAGTTACGAATTTAGATGAATTAGAAGTGCTAATTCAAAAAGTTAAAGTAGCCCAAGCTGAATTTGCTACCTACACTCAAGAACAAGTCGATCGCATATTCAAGCAAGCAGCTTTAGCCGCCAATGCCGCCCGCATTCCCTTAGCCAAAGCAGCAGTTAAAGAATCGGGAATGGGAGTCATCGAGGATAAGGCAATCAAAAATCATTTTGCCTCGGAAATGATTTACAACAAATACAAAAACGACAAGACTTGCGGTATCATCGAGTCCGATCGCCATTTTGGCTACGAACGCATTGCCGAACCCGTGGGACTGCTGGCGGGAATCGTCCCTGTAACTAACCCGACTTCCACCACCATCTTTAAATCTTTAATCGTGCTCAAGACGAGAAATGGCATTATATTTTCTCCCCATCCCCGCGCCAAATCCTGCACCGCTGCGGCGGCAAAAATCATCCTCGATGCTGCTGTAGCTGCTGGAGCACCACCGGATATTATTGGCTGGATTGACGAGCCAACTGTGCCACTTTCCCAAGCTTTGATGCAGCACCACGATATCAAACTAATTTTGGCAACTGGCGGGCCGGGAATGGTAAAAGCGGCCTACTCTTCAGGACATCCTTCTCTCGGTGTGGGCGCGGGAAATACTCCGGCCATCATCGATGAAACCGCCCACATCCAAATGGCTGTCAGCTCAATTTTGCTCAGCAAAACTTTCGACAACGGTACGATTTGTGCTTCGGAACAATCGGTAGTTGTTGTGGATGAAGTGTACGATGCGGTGCAACTAGAATTTATCAAGCGGGGTGCTTATTTCCTCAATGCACAAGAACGGGAAAAAGTGCGGCAGGTAATCTTAATTGATGGTCGATTGAATGCTGAAATTGTCGGACAATCGGTGCAAAAAGTGGCGGAAATTGCTGGTTTTTCAGTGCCGTCAAACATCAGGGTTTTGATTGGAGAAGTGGAGGCGATAGGTAAAGAAGAACCCTTTGCTTGTGAAAAACTTTCGCCGATTCTCGCAATGTACCGCGCCAAGGATTTTACTGAAGCAGTAGACAAAGCTGAAGCGCTGATAATTTTTGGCGGACACGGCCATACTTCTGTACTCTACACTGCTCCGCAAAATCAGAAGCACATTCGTTATTTTGAAAGCAAACTAGAGACTTCGCGGGTGCTGATTAATACGCCTTCTTCTCAAGGTGCGATCGGCGATTTGTACAATTTCCGCCTCGATCCCTCCCTTACTCTCGGTTGCGGTAGCTGGGGCGATAATTCGATTTCTGTCAACGTGACACCCCATCACTTGCTGAATATCAAAACTGTAGCAGAACGGCGCGAAAATATGCTCTGGTTCCGCATTCCTCCCAAGATTTATTTTAAGTCTGGCTGCATTCCTGTAGCTTTGAGGGATCTTGCAGGTAAGAAACGTGCTTTGATTGTGACGGATAAACCTTTGTTTGAATTGGGATTGATTAAGGAAGTCACAGATAGTTTGGAAGAAATCGGCATCGCTCATTATACATTTTATGATGTGGAACCCGATCCTTCCCTTGCTACTGTTCGCAAAGGTTTAGAAATTTGCAATAGTTTCCATCCCGATGTAATTATTGCTTTTGGTGGTGGCTCGCCGATGGATGCTGCTAAGGTAATGTGGCTGATGTACGAGCATCCAGAAATTGAGTTTGAAGGATTGGCGATGCGGTTTATGGATATTCGCAAGCGGGTATACGAACTGCCTCCTTTGGGTTCAAAGGCACTTATGGTGGCAATTCCAACTACTTCGGGAACGGGTTCGGAAGTTACGCCTTTTGCGGTTGTTACGGATGAGAAATCGGGGATTAAGTATCCGCTGGCTGATTATGCTCTGACTCCGAGTATGGCGATTGTCGATCCAGAAATTACGCTGAATATGCCCCGGAAACTGACTGCTTATGGTGGCGTTGATGCGCTGACTCACGCTTTAGAAGCTTATGTTTCTGTGTTGGCTTCTGAGTATACAAATGGTTTGGCTTTAGAAGCGATTCGTTTGCTGTTTAAATACCTGCCCAGCGCTTACAAAAATGGTGCTAACGATCCGAAAGCGCGGGAGAAAGTACATTATGCTGCTACGATCGCCGGGATGGCATTTGCGAACGCTTTTCTGGGGGTTTGTCACTCAATGGCTCACCAATTAGGTGCAACTTGTCACGTCCCTCACGGTTTAGCGAACGCGCTGATGATTTCCCATGTAATTCGCTACAATGCAACGGATGTTCCGTTCAAACAAGCGATTTTTTCTCAGAATAAGTATCCTAACAGCAAGTGGCGTTATGCGCGAATTGCGGATTATCTGAATTTGGGCGGGGAGACACTAGATGAGAAAGTTGAGAACTTGATCGCAGCGGTGGAAGATTTGAAGCGTCAGGTAGATATTCCTAGCACGATTCAGGAGGCGATCGCCAGTCAGGGAATGAGTGATGATTTCTTTTTTGCTCGCGTTGAGGAAATGGCCGATCGCGCTTTTGACGATCAATGCACCGGAGCAAACCCCCGCTATCCGCTGATTGAAGATTTAAAGCAACTTCTGTTGCAAGCATACTCTGACACCAACACTTCTGGGGTCGATCGAGAGTTAACTGTAATTGGATAAGCTGTACTGCATCTAACGATCGATCGGAAACCGGGTTTTTCAACCAAAATCGTGGGTAGAAACCCTCAATTTCCTGAAAACCCGGTTTCTTTGTCCTCAAATCTCAAATCAAAAAATCGCCCTCGAAAATCGCCAAAGTCGATCTATTTGCAATGGGCGGTTTTAAAGTTCAGAAATTGTGATATAGTTGAAGAGGTAACTATTGTACGAATTTTGTAGTTTCAGTGGCTGTTCGCGCGATGACCTCTTCACCAACCATAGCACCCGTTCGATCGAGTCAAGTTACCCGCAAGCCTTATCCTAACTATCGGGTAATAGTCCTCAACGACGATTTCAATACATTTCAGCACGTAGTGGAATGTTTGACGAAATACATTCCAGGGATGACGAGCGATCGAGCTTGGGATCTCGCCAACCAAATTCACAACGAAGGCCAGGCCACCGTCTGGGTTGGCCCGCAAGAACAAGCAGAACTTTATCATATGCAATTGAGCCGTGCTGGACTGACAATGGCTCCGCTAGAATCGACTTAAAAGTCTGTAGAAGCCCGAAAGTTCGACTTTTTGTGGCTAATTAATCTTCAAGCAATACGATATCCGCTGAAGCTAAACTCGATCGGCATAAATATTCGATCTGTTAACTGCCGATTTCCAGCGGATAGACACAGATAGACGCACATAATTCAATAAAACTCTTGCAAAAATCCAAAGTACCCCACCCCAACCC
>NZ_JADEWT010000099.1 GCF_015207505.1 Tychonema sp. LEGE 06208 | reverse complement strand
TTTTATTATCTCAGGATTCACTAAATTGGGAATTATGTTACTCAAACGATAAAAATAACATCTTTGGTGGTACTGATGGAAAACCACTCACAGTAAATTTCCAGGAAAAAATAGCGCGGTTTGTGCGTCTACAACTGCGAGAAAATCAATATTTACACTTAGATGAAGTAGAAATTTATGCAATTCCTTGTACAGATAGTTTAGATGTAAAATCTAATGACGATCAAGCTAATCTGTCAGCAAACTTTTATCGTCAATCTTACTTACCTACGGCTTTACCACCTAAGAAAATTCCTGAAGAATTAGTTGCTGATTTTACTATTGGTAATAAAATTCCCGTGATTAATGCTTATTATAATAATACTTGTTCATCTCCTATCTATCTGAGTATGCAAGCTTATAATCAAGCATTTGAGCAATTATCAAAGTCTTCCTTTCAATATTATGGCGAGACTTTAGATTACTTATTAAATGCTTTAGATAAATATAGCATTCTTAATAAAACCGTTCTTATTTTCGGGTTGGTGGGCATTAATTGTGATGCTATATCTCTTTGGAAAGGTGCATCCCAAGTTTATGTTATTGATTATAATCTGCCTATTTCTGAACATCCTCAAGTACAAGTTTTTTCATATGAGGATTATATACGTCGGAATATTCAAGCAGACGTTGGCATTTCCATCTCATCTTTTGAACATGACGGTTTAGGACGTTATGGAGATCCAATCAATCCTAATGGTGACTTAGAAGCGATGAAACTGTCAAAAACATTAATTAAAAAAGATGGTCTGTTTTTCTTTTCTGTTCCAATTGGTAAAGATTGCCTGGTTTGGAATGCTCATAGAATTTATGGGAAAATCCGTTTACCTATGATGTTTGAAGGTTGGGAATTTCTGAACAGTTTCGGATTTTCCGATTCTTTGATTAACGATCAAGATTTAGGTAAATTTCAACAACCTGTTTTCGTTTTGAAAAACCTATAGTCATAGTTTAAAGAAATCTTGTTCTTCACGACAAGCAACTAATAGTTATTCAGGAAATTCTACTGTAACACTCATGTTTTAAACCCGAAAAAGGAGGACTTTGAGGGTCTTTAGATTCGGTTTCACTGAATAAAGCGTTCGGTTATCCGTACTTGACAAATGTTATCTTATGTTTGTTTATCGTATGGTGCGTCAGCGAAGCGCACCCTACGATTCAACCGCCTTTGTTTAAATCTTTGTTTCTTTGTTGATAACTTACTACCTGATACAATAAGCTGTTACGCATTTAAACCATTAACGATCCAGGTAAGGTGCGTCAGCTATAACACTGACTATACATGGGAAACGCTTATGTACTGACTCACCCTACTATCCTCCTTTAAATGCCCAACAGCTTAGACAATCAAGTCAATAGACCTCAAGCAACCCTCTCCATGAAACTGAACTTTCCCGACCTCTGCCAACAACACGCCATTACCCCACGCGGTATTATCTCCATAGGCGCTTACGATGGTAAAACCCTCAAACGCCTCAACCTCCCCAATACCGTTAAAATCCTAGTCATTGACGCCAACCAAAGTGCCGTTGAACGACTGCAAGAAAACTTTGCCGATCGCCCCAATACCCAAGTGGTTCAGGCTGCTATTGCCAACCATAACGACACCGTTACCCTGCACCTAACTTCCCTTCAGTCTAGCAGTTCTATTTTGCCCTGGAAACAGTACAGCGAAATTTACCCCAATATTAAAGAAATTCAACAACTCACCCTTTCCTCGCGCACTCTGGATACTCTCCTTGAAGAATTGAACCTCTCTCCTAGTGATTTTAATATTCTGATTCTCGATATCCAGGGGTCTGAACTTTTGGCCTTAGAAGGCGCTACCCAACTCCTCAACACCCTAGATGCCATTTACACCAACGTTTACTATCAAGAACTATTTAAAGGCGGGGCCTTAGCCGAACAAGTCGATCAGTTCCTCACCGACTACCAATTCCAGCGTGTAGCAGAGGAGACTCCCTACCATCCCGCTTGGGGAGAAGCGTTCTATGTCCGTCAGACTGTTAGAACTGAGGATGGGCTGCTTCCCGTTCAACCCCTATCCCCAACCTCTCAACTACTTCAGGAAACCCAACAGGAGTTAGAAACTTTACAGTTACAATACCAAGAAACTTTGGGAACGTTGGAACAAACCCAAGATCAACTGCAACAACAAGCAGAGAATTTAGCTGAGTTAGAATCTCAACGGGATCAAATATTAGCAGAATTAGAACAATCTCAAACCCAACAGGAACAACTCCAAACCCAACTTCAACAAACCCAAACCGACCTTAAACAATCTCAAACCCAACTTCAACAAACCCAACTTCAACAAACCCAAAAAGAATCTGATCAATCTCGTTCTGAACTCCATGAAGTTCGAGAAGAATTGGAACTAACCCAATTCCAACTGGATGAAGTACAAGTTGAGTTAGAACAATATGTTGCTAAGTTTCATCAACAGAAAGAAGAAATCACCAAACTCCAAACGGAACTGGAACAAACTAAAACCCAATTAACTCAAGTTCAACCCCAACCTGAACTCACCGTTAGCACAAAATCTAAATCAGATAATGCAGCGATAGTCAAACTATTGGCAAAAGTTCTAGCAGAAACCCTAGAAGATTAGTGAGCATAGATTATGACAGCTAGCCCTTTATCAATTCTTCCTAATCTTCAACCCACATTAAACCTCACAATTTTTGCAGTTCCTAAACCCTTTCTAGGTCAGATTGGTATTATTCAACGCAATGCCATTCAAAGTTGGTTACACTTGCAACCCCAACCGGAAATTATCTTATTGGGAAATGATGAGGGAACAAGAGAAACTGCCAGAGAGTTTGGTTTACGCCACATTCCCAACATCCAACTCAATACTCACGGAACTCCCCTGTTAAATGATATTTTTTTCCAAGCTTCCCAACAAGCGAAATACCCGATATTAACCTATGTTAATTCGGATATTATCTTAACCAGTGACTTCCTGCCAACGGTTCAACAAGTTATCACCCAGTACCAGCAATTTTTAATCATAGGAAGACGTTGGAATCAGGATCTCACTGAACCCTTAAACTTTCATCATTCCCATTGGGAACAAAATTTACGCGATCGTGTTCATCAAGCAGGAACTTTCAGTGGCGTTGGAGCCTTAGATTATTTCGTTTTCCCCAAACCTCTATTTTCCCAACTACCAAAATTTGCCGTTGGACGCGCAGGCTGGGATAACTGGATTGTAGGAGAAGCCATCAAACAGAAGCTTCCGGTCATCAATGCCAGTCAATTAATTAATTACCGCGATTCATCAAAACCACGATTACAACCATTTACCAGGACATCGTTTAGAAGCATTTCAAGGAACCGAAGCACAACAGAATCAAACCTTTCTCCAAGGTCATTTTGCGGGCAATAGTGCCAATGCGACTGTTTACTTAACTCCCTTCTCTCCCAACCACACCCCTAGAGTTAGCGTGATTATCCCCACCACCAATGTAGAGAAGCAAGATTTTGCATCTCTCCCTCTGCGTCAAAGCATTGACAGTGTTTACCAACAAACCCTGACTGACTTTGAAATTATCGTCGTTGATGATAGTTTTACGCAAGAAATGCGATCGCGACTCAAAGCAGACTATCCCTCAATCCGCTACATCCATCAACCCTCTCAAGGGATTGTCGCCGCCTGTAATCGCGGTTTGGACATCGCCCAAGGGGAATTTGTGACTTTTTTGAATACCTCGGAGGTATTTTTGCCCGAAAAACTCGCCCAACAAGTCGCTTGCTTTGAACAGAAAGCAGTTCTTTAGAAATGGTTCTCAGTGCTTGGCAAACCCCTTCCGGCGATAGGGGGGATGCCATTAATATTGCAGCCTTTAATTCCGTTTTACAAGGACGGGAAGGGTTACATGGGGTTCATGCCTGGATGTTACCAACACTGTGGCAATTCATCCTAACTAGCCCGATTCTATTGAGGCGCAGTTGGTTACAGCGTTATGGTGGCTTTAACCCCCAACTCTCTCAAAAAGCTGCTACCCTTGACCTGCTACTGAATTTATCCTCAAGGGGGGCGGCCGCGGTTTGTTTAGAACAGCCAACAGTTTGCTGTCGAGAACCCCAACCCTATACTCCTGAAACCATCGTTCAAATGGCGCAAAAGTCCGAACAACTTCTGCAAAACTATTTTTCACGCCCCACCGTTAAACCTTGGATGCGTCCCTTGGAGTCCCAGGCCTATACTCAAACATTCCTATGGCTAGTACGTTTGATGTCAGATATCGGCAATGAACAGCAGAAAGCAAAATTCCTAGACCGTTATCATTCTTATCTGAAAAGGAGTTTATCAATCGACACCAATGATTTAGATTCGATATCAAAGTCTAGGTTGGGGTCTGCTAATCTCAAATAGCTTGCTCAAGTTCTAACAACGCTTCTCCTAAATTCCGATAGAACCATAAATGAATCGGTTCGCTTTGCAATTCCATCCCTTTGCGGTAACAATCAATGGCTTCTTTTAAACAGCCTTGACGATGCAATTCTTGTCCCAGCTCCTGATAAATCTCAGGAGCATTAGGATTGTTTTTCAATATCTCTTGATAGTGAGAGAGAGGCTCTAAATTAACTCCCTTTTTTTTTTGAATTTACACGACCCATCCCTTCATAAGCCAAATCAAAGTCCGGTTTGAGGGTAATTGCTTTTTGGAAATAAGCTATTGCCTCTGGATAATTTCCTTTCTGTTCTAATGCTTCTCCCCAATGTAAATTAATATCGGGAGAATCTGGATAAATCTCACAAGCGCGGCGATAACAACTAATCGCTTCATCCCACTTTTGAAGCATAGCAAAAGTATGACCTAAAACGTGATAAGCAACGGCCGAACCTGGGTTGAGAATATAAGCTCGACGTAAAGCAACAATAGCATTTTCAATTGCGCCTTGTTGTCGCAGGGTTTGTCCTAAGTTTTGATAGGACTCAAAGGAATCAGGATTAAAATCTTGACTGCGACGGTAGGAGGCTATCGCCTCTTCAAATTGGCGTTGTTTGCCTAAAATTTGTTCTAAGCGATTTTCAATGGAACGCGGATTGGCTGGATTTAATTCTAAGGCTTGGCGATAGGCAGCGATCGCTTCTTCCCATTGATAAAATTGTGCTAACGCCTGGCCCAATTCATCATATAACTCAGCCGAACTTGGGTTCAAAGCGCAAGCTTGATGATATGCACTAATTGCTTCTTCCAAGTTATGAGTTTGCACCAGTGCTTGAGCTAAACCCCATTGATGCTGACTATAATTAGGAGCCAGTTCAACGGCTCGACGATAAACCCTAACCGCTTCTTCCCATTCATTTTGTGCAGCTAAAGCTTTTCCTAATGGGTCATAAGCCTCTGCTAAATTAGGATTAAGTTCACAAGCTCGAGCTAATGCTGTTACAGATTTTTTCCATTCCTGCTGGTGCATTAATGCCGTCCCCAAATTATAGTAAGCAGTTGCAGAGTTAGGATTCACCTGACAACACCGACGAGAGAGACTAATAATTTCCTCCCATTGTTCCTGCTCTTGTAATAATTTTCGTGATTTTTCGTAAGCTTCTATTAAATTAGGATTGAGTTGACAAGCACGACGATAATGTTTGACTGCTTCATCAGTTTGACCGCACTGTTCTTGAACTCTTGCTAATGAGAAATAACATTCTGACCAATAAGGATTAATGTCTAAGGCTTGATGGTAAGCCGCGATCGCCTCTTGCCCTTGGTTCTGTTGCGCGAGAGCCAGTCCTAGATTATAATAGGTTTCGGCATCCTTGGGTTTAAGCTCTAATGCCTTGTAAAACGAAGAAATCGCTTCTACAATATTGCCTTGCTGGGTGAGAGCAATCCCCAAATTCGTGTAAAATTCATAAAAGTTCGGCTCTAAGGCAATGGCTTGTTGAAAGCAACTGATCGCTTGGCTCAAGTGTCCGGCTTGCAGTTCCACAGTACCTAAGCGGTCATAGAACCAAGGGGAATTAGCGTTGAGTTCAACAGCTTTCTGATAAGCTGAGATCGCGTCCTCAAAACTTCCCTGTTGACTGAGAGCTTCCCCCAAGTTATAATAAAGCCAGGGGGATGATGGGTTTTCTTGTATCCCCTGCTCATAGCTGAGAATTGCCTTTTCCAACTGACTTGTCCGTAAGTGTTGATTTGCTGTCTCAAAATGGCTAATACTCATATCACAACTCTCAATTATTTCTAGGATTCAATTCTATCATGTCTGGTAGCATTGAGTGTCAACAACTTATCACAACTTCTTTGAGCAGTTATCTGATTCCATCTGCCTTGAATAGCAGTTAAATCTTACCAGCAAGAAGGATGCCAGCAGACACAATAAGATTATATTGGTTATGGACACTTGAGGGAATCTGCAAACAGTCACTCAACCTTTAGAGATTGATAGGCCAGTCAATACCTGATTGTTCCCGTCCATTTTTCCCCCTTCTCTACCCGTTATTAATAACTTTATATATATGCCATTGCCTTCGGAATTGCCAGAAATAAAAAACAAACTAGAGCGATCGCAGTCGTGGCTACAGCAAATTCAAAGCGAGATGGCATCTTGGGAATCGCTAACAACTCTACCACCCTCATCCCCCTTAGCGGAGCCCTCTCGTCAGTCGATGTTATTTTACCGAGATTATGGAGGTTTTACAGGTGGACACTTAAAGGTTTGGGACTATTTTAATCATGTCAAATTTTCCCATCGTTATTCTCCATTTATTTATTTCACACCTCAAAGCAGTTGGGACCAAAACAATCCTTGGTTAAATTCTGATAAAACTTTCCTCTTATCTGACCCCCTAGTAAATCCCGATCTAATTTTCATGGAAGGATTAGATTGGCATTTCCTTGATGAACACTATAAAAATAATTCACAGATTCCGATTATTAATTTAATTCAGCACGTCAGACACGCCTATCCTGATAATTCTCGTTATTCCTTTCTCAAGTATAAAGCGATTCGGATTTGTGTCAGTCCTGAAATCAAAACTTATTTAGAAGAAACTCATCAAGTCAACGGAGAACTATTCGTTATTCCTTGTGGATTGGATCTGAGTGAACTACCCCAACCTTTAGATTGGGAACAAAAAGGTTGTGATATTTTAATTTGCGCGTTAAAAGAACCTATTTTAGGACAACAGTTAAAAAAAGAATTAGAAAAAACCGAAAAGAAAGTGGAACTTCTCACAGCACAACTTTCCAGAGCAGAATATTTACAAAAGCTAAATAGTGCAAAGATGACGGTATTTCTTCCTAATCAACAAGAAGGAGAGGGGTTTTATCTTCCGGCTTTAGAAGGGATGGCGCTAGGAACACTGGTGATCTGTCCCGACTGTATTGGCAATCGATCTTTTTGCCTTTCATGGTATAATTGTATCCGTCCAGAGTATCGGGTAGAAAGTTTATTGAATGCAATCCAACAAGCATTACAATATCCTCGAAGTAAAATTCGGGAAATTTCAACCCAAGCGAAACAAACTGCCAATGAGCATAGTCTTCTCAAAGAGCGTGAGGCTTTTTTAGAAATTCTAGAGAATATTCGAGAAATTTGGTAATATTGTCTTACCTAAATTATTTAGAGTTTTGATTTACTGTCATCTAAAAATAGAACTCCATAAACGTTTACCTGAAGAAAACCCTTCTAAAATCATGCAAAAATCCAACACAGAACAAACCGTTTTCATTATCACCGGAATGCACCGTTCAGGAACATCCTTAACCGCATCTATTTTGCAGAGTGCCGGTATTCACATTGGTCGAAATTTATTAGGTGCCGATCAGGTCAATATTAAAGGGCATTGGGAAAATATTGACTTCTATGAGTTTCATATGAATATTCTTAATTCACAAGGACTCAGTAGTGCGGGCTGGACATTACAGGACAATTTGGAAATTAAGGAAGAATTTATTGATCGAGCTAAACAAATTATAGAAAATAATGCTTTAAGTTCTGTTTGGGGATGGAAAGAACCTCGAACCACTCTCTTTTTAGACTTTTGGGCAAAACTGTTACCAGAAGCCAGGTTTTTATTAATTTATCGCTCTCCTTGGGAAGTGGCGGACTCTCTATATCGGCGAAAAGATGAACTTTTTCAAAGTCAACCAGAATTAGCCATTAAATATTGGCAGCATTACAACCAAAAAATTCTTAATTTTTATAACCAGGAACAAAATCGTTGTCTGCTTGCAAATGTCAAAACGATTATTCAATACCAAGCCGCCTATATTGATACGATAAATCACAAGTTCAACGTTGATTTAAGTCATCCTGCTCCTACAGCTTACGATCCATCGATGTTGAAAACAGAGGTTTCATCCAATAGTCAGCAACCAACTGTAATTGATTATTATTTTCCGGAAACTATTGAACTGTATCAGGAACTAGAAGGCAGAGCATGGCATCCTGAACAAACGCCCGATTTTTCTTGGCAAGAATTATTAAAACCGTCTCTCTATCGAACTTGGGCTTTTCAAGATTGGGCGAATTTGCGTCGATTAGAACAGGATAATAAATCCTTGAAAACTCTATTGCACGCACAAGAACCGGAATTGCAAGAATCTCAGTCTCGTCAAACTGAATTAGAACAGACCAAAGCCCAACTCAAAACAGCAGAAAATCTCCTCGAACAATCTCAATTTCAGTTACATGAAACAGAAAGCGTTTTAGAGAAATCTCAAACTCAGTTACAACAAACCGAGTCCGTTTTACAACAATCTCATGCTCAACTTAATCACACTCGCAAGGAATTAGAACAGACCACAACTCAACTTGGTCAAGCTCAATTTGATGTTATGCGTTATCAATCGCAGTTACATCAAACTCAAGAAGAATTAGAATACTATGAACTGCACCGCCAAGCTTGGGAGGAATCGCAATCTAAACTTTATCAAGCCGAGGTAGCTTTAAGTCAATTGATGAATCAGTTACAGAAAACCGAAAAAAGTGAAGAGCGTTTACATATTCAACTACATCAAACTCAAGAAGAATTAGAATACTATGAACTGCACCGCCAAGCTTGGGAGGAATCGCAATCTAAACTTTATGAAGCCGAGGTAGCTTTAAGTCAGTTGATGGATCAGTTACAGCAAGCAGAAAAACGAGAAGAACGAATCAACCTTCAACGGCATCAAACTTTAGAAGAGTTAGAACAAACCGCAACTAAACTTAAACAAGAGCAAGATAATTTTCAACTGGTAAATCACAAATTTATACAACTAAAAATAGAGCTAGAAGGAGATATCAAACAAAAAGAAGCACAAATTCATCAATGGCAAACAGAATTCAAACAATCGCAATCTCAACTCCACGAACTACAACAGGAATTAGCCCAAGCTAAAACCTATATTGAGCAAATCACACAACGGCACAAGCTAGAACAAATCGTAGCTGAATCTCCCGACAAACAAAGCGAACTGGATTACAATCTGTTAGTTTGGGATGCCTGGAATGCTTACTGCAATGGTCAACTGCCGGTAATGAAGCAGCACCTTCAAAACGCCTTAAAATTAACTAAAACCTCAGCAAGCGAAACAATTATGAATTGGTTAGAGAGTTTTTCTAAATTTTCCGTTGCCCAAGGGTTGGAACTAGATTCCGAAAGTTTAACTAATTCCCTGGAATGGCAACAGTTAATGCGCCAAGTTATGGTAAAAAAAATGACGCAATTGCCTATGATAAAACATTGACTAGAAACCGCATAAACATTTATCCAAAGCTATTGGATAATGAACCTCTAGCCGTGAGTGAAGGGTTCTCCTGAGTTTTAGGTGATTGCTCATAAAAATACAACTTCCCGTGGTAGGGACAGGAAAGCCTGCGTAAGGGAGACCCTCACACTACCGTTTCTACCACAAATCCAGGAGAGCCAATCAAACTAAGTTCTGCACCTGAATCAACCAGAATTTTCACGGCTACAGTATGCTGAAATTTCAATAACAACTGGTATTTAGGTTGTCAATTGTAAGATTTTCATGTTTTCATTTTCAATGGATAAAATCTGACTATATCGACAAAATCGCTTTCAAATATCTGTTAAATTACATCATCTAAACATGATCAACTCGGATCGATCGCATCCTTCATCTTTCGATAATAGCGATCGTGACTAATCACCCCTTTGTTAGTATAAGCTATCCACTCACCCCGATATTTTTTTAACTCCGGTCGATGAGCTTTATACCAATCATTGGCTGTAGGATACTCTGGTTCCATAATTAAACCACTTTTTTGTGATTTATAAAATCATCTGTGCTTGAGTGGATAATAACTCTCACAAACAATAAATCATAATTTACGCCAGTCGCGATCGGGCTTTTGTATCCCATTCTACTACATATGGTTAGTTTTGCCCGATCGCCCCCACTAAACCCAAGCCCTCGTCTTTTCAACCTGATCGGATTTCAGCCCTCTGAGGATGTTCCCGCACGCACCAGACAAGAAGACGATCGCACTCAGGCGATCGACTTTCCCCGCGCGATCGGGTAAACTAGAAAGGTCGATCGCGCTCTACCCGCGTGCCATTGACTCAAAGCCCAACTTCTGCATCAGAGTGAAGCACTGGACTCGGCACATACAAAATTAACTTAAACTCGATCGCCCTAGTTCACTCCGATCGCCGCTTAAAAATAATTGTCTCCTCAGCTTGCTTAAATTCGATATCAAACAAATCAAAAACCACTTCCCTCCCTAAAAGAATCTCCTCACAAAAATCAGTTTGTGCCCAAGCTACAGGAGCCGTAAAAATATGACCATCCAACTCCATTTCAATATCTCGTAACAGATATTCAATACTGCCGCCAACTCCCTCAGCTTTACTGATAATCTCTCCAGTAGTTCTACTCAAACCCAAATCTTCACCAAGCTGCTTAGTGATTAAGCTAAGTTCAGCTCCAGAATCCACCAGCATTTCGACTCTTGCAGAGTTTTGAGCTGTTAAATGCAGTTCATATCTTGGCTGCCAATCATGAGCCTTTAAGGCCCTCATTCTAACAGGATAAAACCTGACTGGTTCAACAAACTCGCTTTCATATATACGACCGATTACATAACTTAAATTAGGCACATCAGCCGGAATCGCATCCTTCATCTTTCGATAATCGCGATCGTGACTAATCACCCCTTTGTTAGTATAAGCTATCCACTCACCCCGATATTTTTTTAACTCCGGTCGATGAGCTTTATACCAATCATTGGCTGTAGGATACTCTGGTTCCATAATTAAATCACTTTCTTGTATTTTAGAAAATCATCTATTGTTGGGTTAATGATATCTGTCGCTACAAAATTTTATCAAACATAATTTACTTTTGTCGCGATCGGGCTTTTGTATCCCATTCTACTACATAGGGTAAGTTCTGCCCGATCGCCCCAATGAACTCCAAATGAACTCAAGCGGTTGCCTTCCCAAGGATATCAGACTTCAGCCATCTGAGGATGTTCCCGCAAAACCATGTATTATATATGGTCTATCGCCCCCCAGCCCCCAAGCCATCCAATATACCATAAATATTATCCCAAAAATAAATGAATAAGATCGCACTCAATCGATCGACCAACACGCGCGATCGGGTAAACTAGAAAGGTCGATCACATCCCCGTGCCATTGACTCAGGGCATAACTAATGTTGACCTCACTCTCACTGAGGATGACCCATTACTAAACTAACGATAAAAAAAATAGTTACGGATAGACGCTATGACAATCGAGCAAGACGATAATTTAATCTTGGCGATCGACGACCATTCGTGGTCTGATGACTGCGGACTCAGAATCCAAGGATGGATTGTGAGCAAGCAAGAAGGAATGCTAGATGAAGTAGCAGTGTGCGTGGGAAATACTTGCGTGCCAATTACTACATGGTATCCCCGCCCTGATGTGGCTGCAGCGTTTCCCCAATACTACAGTGATAACTGTGGTTTTGTTGTCAACCTGGATTATACCGACAAAGGTCGAGTCATCTTTGAGGCTAAAATTCAAGGAAAAATATTGACTAAAAGCGTAGCCATAGGTGAAACAATAGAGGCTCCTCATAGAACTATTGTTACCGAAGAAAATGAGGTGTCCAAGCAATATCTTAAGCTGGATCTAGGCTGTGGCTCAAACAAACAACCAGGAACCTTGGGGTTAGATATCATCAACCAACCAGGAGTTGACTATGTAATAGATTTGCAGAATGAGAATTTGCCATTTCCCAACCGGAGCGTTGATTATGTTTACTCTGCTCATTTCTTGGAACATCTGACTCCACCTGCACCCATACCTATATTCCAAGAAATTAACCGTGTTTGTACTGACGGAGCGCATTTAGAGTTTTGGACACCCTTCATGTGGCACAACTCAGGATTTATTTTCGGGCATACGCAATACTATAATGAAGATCACTATATGCACCTGTGCGTATGGTTCTCCGAATTTTGGGAAAAAGGTATTGGGGCTAGATGGCTTCTCAAGGAGTTCGTCTACGTTGTAGATCCAGAAGTTTTAACAGAACTGTACAAGAACAAAGTTCAACTTGAATTTGCTATCAAGTATTATAAAGGTGTGGTAAAAGAATTTGGAGTTATAATCGAAGTTCGTCACGACTATAAAGGACAGACTATATATCCTAAACGTACCTTTACTACAGAGCGGCATAAAGAACGATACCTGCTAAACTCTTTTTCCAAAACGATTGATAAAAACGAGTTGCAGCAAGCAATCAATTGGTTTTCAGGAGCTGAATAGAAAAGCTTTGGCAGATGAAAAAATGTCGCTCATCTAAGATAACAATTTGAATACTTGGAGGTATGTAAGTGGCAATAGAACAAGATGAGAACTTAATCTGGTGCATTGACGAATCTTGGTCAGACGACTGGGCAATAGGAATTCGGGGTTGGATACTTGGCAAACAAGGAATTTTAGAAAAAGTTGAAATTTGCGCCAATGATACCTGCGTTCCAATTACTTGTTGGTATCCCCGGCCTGATGTAGCAAATGTGTTTCCCCAATACTACAGCGATCAATGCGGATTTGTTGTCCAGTTGAATCGCACAGCCGAACACAGCATCACCTTTAACGCTCACGCTCAAGGGAAAACAGCCAGCAAAAGCATAACTTTTATTGGCTCGAAACCGCAGGAACCCGATCAAAACATTTTTCCAGATGGCGCTAACATTTATGGGGAGTTTGTAAACACAGTTAATCAGAATAACCTCAGAGTTTTAGAAATTGGTTCGCGAGTTGTATCTCCGGGAAATAAAGGTCAGAGACCTTTTTTTTCTGGGGCATCTTCCTATACCGGTTTTGACTATTATTCCGACGAAAACACAGATGTAGTAGGAGATGCTCACAAGCTCTCTCAATATTTTAGCAATCAGCGGTTTGATGCCGTTTTTTCTATATCCGTGTTTGAACACTTAGCAATGCCTTGGGTAGCAGCAATGGAAATCAATAGGGTACTAGAAATAGGAGGAATAACATTTCACCACACTCATTTTGCATGGCTGCCGCACGAAAGACCTTGGGACTTCTGGCGCTTTTCTGATGATGGTCTCAAGGTCTTATTTTCGCCAGCGTTGGGATTTGAAGTTATGAAAGTAGCTTTCATAGAACCAATGCGATTGCACTTTGATACTTTAAGGCAAGGTAACGAACAGTTCCCCCTTCAGCCTGTATTTGGCGGCGTTGCCATCCTTGCCAAAAAGGTAGCCGAAGTTAATGGCGATAAATTTAAGTGGGATTTAACGCTAGAAGATTTGCTGACATCAGAAAGCCATTATCCAAAACCCAACTCTTAATTTAAGTGCTAGCTAAAATTCTATTGTTTGCGAATACATCAGCTAATTGGGGGTTAATTTAAGATAGGGTTGGCTGGAGTTCAATAGAGATGTTTAATGATTGTTTGAGCGAGTATGATCGCTCTTACTCTCACATCGCCACCAGTCCGTCTAACTTGTCATGAGCCTCAGAAAAATTTTGGTTTAAATAAACCGCCCTGCGGTAACACACGATCGCCCGCTCCTGTTTCCCTTGCTCTAACAGAGTATTGCCAAGGTTAAAGTATTCCTCTGCCGTTGTTTTGGGTTCCAAAATCACGGCTGCATAACAACACTCGACAGCTTCATCTGGCTTGCCAATTTGCGAAAAAACCTTAGCCAAGTTCCGGTAAACACCAGCAAAATTCGGTTGAATCGCGATCGCTTTTTGGTAAGCTGCGATCGCCTCTTGCCATTGTTTCTGCTGTGCGTGAATAGTCCCCAGGTTTGCCAAAGCTTGAGCAAAATCAGGTTGAATTTCCAGAGCGCGAATATACCAATTCCTTGCCTCATCCAGTTTACCCTGAGCTTGCAAAACATTCCCCAAAGTCTTGTAAGCCGGAACAAACTTGGGGTTAATCTTTAAGACTTGCTCGCAAACGGAGATCGCATCTTCTAACTTTCCTTGAGCTAAATACAACTCTGCCAGTTGAGTTAACGGAGCCGCAGCACTCTCCATTTGTTGCAGTTGAGCCTGAGCTTCGATGAGCTGAGACTTAGTTTGTGCGAGTTCTTCCTGAGTTTTTTGGTATTGAACCTGCCGGAGTTCAAGCTCTTCTTTAATTGGTTGTAGTTCCTCTTGAACTTGTTGCAGTTTAGTTGTAAATTGCTCAAATCCCCCTGGATTTTGTTCCAGTTTTGTTTGAAATTGCGCCAATTCTTCGCGAGCCTCCTCTAACTGAGGATCGAACTGTTCGCCTTCTGCTGTTTTGACCAAAATTCCTGCATCTAGCTCTTCAATTTTTTCGTAAGTGAATTGCCAAATTTCCGTGTTTAGCCAATAAAAACCATTAGCAAACAGCATAGAACTCGCAGATGCTGTTTTACTCCTGATCTCTTCTGCTTGAGTGGGTTTTGGCCCATGAAAATGGATAATTTTTGCTTCATAGCTAAAATCCCAGTAGGATTTCCAATTTAGCTGGATATCCAATCTATCCCACTTATCTTTGAAAAATAAGTTATAGGCTCCTTGGTCATAAGCTAGCTGTAATATCTGATCCAAGTTTTTGTCAATAAAATCATCAAATTCTTTCTGTATCTTTTGAAGATTTTTGACATTCATGTACAGCACACCACTATTCAAGTGTTCCCAGTTGTTGGGATCGTGTTCGGGCGTTGCCGCAAAATATTCACAGGTTATACCCTGCAAATAGTCAACCACATCATCAAAAAACATGACATCGCAGTCAGTATAGAAAACATACTCATCCGGTATTTCATAAATTTCTACAATTTTGGGAATTTCAATTCTCAAAAATGCACCGAAAGCTACGGTCGAATATAAGGGATGTTGAGTTTGTAGTTTTTCATAGTGAGGTGTTCTGTGGTAGATAATCTTAACACCATTTTTTTGCAACCAATCTGTCAATTCATTATCTTCGCCGTCATAAATGCAATATGGTTCTAGCGATGTATTTTGCAGAGCAGTATAAACTGCTACTTTAATCATTTGCGAATAAATATCAAAACCAGGACTCGCTTCATTAATTGCAAAAAACCATTTCATCCGGTACTTTTGTTTCTGATTGCCGAGAGGGAAATGATATACAACTTCCTGCAATCGAACCAGTCCTAACTTGACGCGAGTTTCGTCGGCTAAAACTGCTTGGATGAGCACCTCAGATTCCGGCTGCTTTCCTGCAATATCCAGCTTAGCTTTGTAAGCGCTACGTGCTGCTAGCGGTACTCCGGGAAAAGCACTGGCTACATCCGATCGATACCCGCCAACGGGGGTTGTACAGACAGTTTCGCCATTATAAATAAACTCAACTGCCACAGCTCGATCGCTCTTGCCCAACACCCAACCAGACATCAAAATTTCACTGTTATCTACTTTACCGATCGCAGGCGAATCTATATTAAATGCCTGCAGCCATTCCAAAGCTTCAGGGTAAGCCGGTGCAACATCCACAACAGCCGCAATTTTCAGTCGCAGGGGATTTGATTCCTTTTCTAAAGATTGATTAGTTGTCACTAAACCGTACCCACTTTCATCTTCTTCCCAAGTTCCAGAGCCGTGCCAGTATAGCGGTTCGCTATCCCACGGATCGAAAGGAATTAATGTTTTCGACGGCAAGTGAGGGCGGAAGAAAAATTTACACCGTTCATTTAGCATTGATGCTGCAACAGAAAAGGTACTGTTTGAAATAGCCAAAACATCGCACTGGCTCAATATATAAAAGTCTGGATAGAAAGGAGCCTCTGGCATTTCTACACCCAAATCTTTGACAGTTACCGGGTGATAATCTGCAAAATCATCTACAACCTCTTCAAGTTCATCGCTGGCAATAAACAGTACCGGCTCTTCCAAAGTTTCCCACAACCCCTGCAACCATTTTTTGTAGCAACTATTGGGAGCAATAAACATAAATTCGGCATAAGGCCCCCAGTAATCGCCACGCCGCAAATGCAAGCCAACAATAGTTTTTCCGCGTTGTCGGAGGCTGCTGACTGCTGCTGCTACCTTCGCTTCTACTTCTGGCATTGGTTGGAAGAGCGATCGAAATAACTCTTTGTGCTGCGCGTAATATTTAGTGGGTATCTGATAAGTTGGTCCGCCAAATTCTACATTTCTAAAAGGTGCTTCTGCATTAATAATGCCCAATCCCGAATCGTGAACAACAGGCAAGCTTTTAGAAATAGGTGGCTCACTGTGTCCGAACAAATATTGTCCGATCCATGCTGATGTCTCCACCCGAACATTTTGCTGTTGTTCGTGAATTTTCAGCATCGCATACAAAAATATTTGATTGCCAAACCGCGCCCTACTAAGGATAGACATAGTAACGAGCGGCTTTTTCACATAGAAACCATCGCCCCAAGATGGGTGAGGAGTTGTGGTAGCTACCCGCTCAAAACCATGCCTGTCTAAAAACTCATCTAAATCGTGAACGATCGCGCAACCTTCATAGAGTTCTTCGTAATTAACTTCTGTATTAATCGCATCTACATATTGCAGCCAATTGGTTGCTCCTTGCAAAGCCAAAAGTTCCGCACCTTGAATATCGATGTTTAAGATATTAAAGTCAGCCGGGTTTAATTCCAATTCTTGCAGCAGCGTATCCAGAGTTTTTGAAGGCACAGTTACTTGATGTGTTTCCACGATATCGGGATAGATATCCTGATGATGCTTCAGTGGCAAAATTGAACTGCTTTGATCGTAGGAAGTAACGTGCAAATTAATAGTACCATTGCGATCGCTAATCGCGCAATTCACAGCTTGCGCGTTCGGGTATCCCGCTAAATTAGCTTGCAAGCGTTCAAATACAGCAGGATTAGCTTCTACAAACAGTATTTTTTGCGCTCCCATTGCTTGGTAATATCCGATTTCAGACCCTTCGTGGGCACCGACGTGAATAATTCCTTTGGGAGTGACAGAATGCTGAGCACAAAGTTGCGGTACGTCTAAAAGTCTAGGAGGTTCTCCCAACACATTAGCTCGGAAGCGCTCGTTGACTGCTAAGAAGTTGCTCCCTTCAAAAACTTCATATTCTGGCTGAAAATTAGGTCTGTATTCTAAGCCCTGTGGCAAAATCTTAAAAATCGAGTACCGATACTTTTGCAGATACTCACACACTTCTTTTAAAGTGATATTTGCCTCGCGATAAGTTGTACCGTATTCAAATTGAATGTAATCGATTTTGCCATATTTCAGTAACTCGCTTGCACCATACAATACATCTAATTCTGAGCCTTCAACATCAATTTTTAGAAAATTAATCCGCTTGATACCCAAACGCTGACAGTAACGATCAACAGTTGTAGTGAAAACAGTACACCCTTGGGGAGGTTGAATCCAACCTTGACTCTCAATCCAACAACTACGATCAAATGTACCCAAGGTGGAATGGTCGTCGTACTGATAAAAAGTCTTAATTTCTTCTCGACTGCCAGCAGCCATATTTTGGGCTAGGATTTTTACATTATTTTCTCCCCTTAAGCTGTCTAGCAAATTTTTATGGACGTGAGCCAAAGGTTCAAAAATGTGCATTTCTGCTACATCTTCGTGTCTTGTCAAAACCTCTTTCGCCCATTCACCGATATTAGCCCCCAAATCTAAAATGATATCCCCTGCTTTAATGTATTGGGCAACTACTTGGCTTTCTCCAGGCAACAGGTGAGAACTCGTTGAACTAATATGGTCTTCAATCCAGTACGGTATAATAATCGGTTGCGGCTCTACTATTTTTGGCTGTGCCTCTACTGCTTGCATACTCTCTATTCCAGTCCTTAAAGAAATAGGACGTTGAGTAATATTTCCGTACCAATTATCTTTACCTTCACCGCACATATACTGCCAATCTGCCTCAGCAATCAGATGAGCAAAAGGAGTGATGCTGTCTGCCAATATTAACGACCAATTATTACTTCTTGAAAATCTCACCAAATAAGATTCAATGCCTTGTCTGTGGCAATAATAAGTATTCGGGAGCGTCAACATTTTAGAACCCGTCGCTAACTGCCGGAAACCAAAGGTGTGAGTGTCTAACGCACCAGAAGACTCAGAATAACCTCCCCCTCTCACCCAGCTTTCTTTGGTAAACAGATAGTTGCCACTCGCTCCCGGCACATCGTGCCGAGAGAAAAAGTCCGCTAAAGTAATTTGGTCTTGATAAATCCATTTATTAATAATATTTTGCTTGCGTCCTTCAAAGAAATGAATTTCTTGGAAGGCAGCGACATCTGCACCGGAATTAACCAAAAATTCTTTTAATTTTTGGATGCTTCCTGGAACTAAAATATTATCTGAATCTAAGCAGAACAGCAAAGGATGGCTGGCATTTTGGACAGCGGTATTTCTCGCTGCTCCGCCCCCTGTGTTAGTTTCGTGGCGGAAAATATTGATAAATGGATACTTGATTTTGAGGCATTCCAGTATACCTGTTGTATTATCCGCAGAGCAGTCATTAACAATAATTAACTCATCCCCTTGTTCAAAATTTCCATTTAAAATCGAGTCAACCGACTCTTCGATAGTCTGTTCGCAGTTATAAGCAGGGATAAAAAAGCTAATATTCGTGGGTTGCTTTTCTACCCACCAAACTCCCTCGCCCTCAAGGTGAACTTGCCAGTCTAACCTTCTGAAAAACTCATCAATAGCTTGTTTTACGCCCGGAAAAGCAAGGTGTCCATAATCATGACCGCTAATCAAACCCCCTACTCTAATTTTGCTATACCAAGTGCAGAGGTCTTGCCAAACCCCTTGGTAGGAATGCTCTGCATCTATGTAGACAAAATCAAGCAAGCCATCAATTTGCCCAATAGCCTGCTGTGAATTTGAACGAATCAGCCTAAATCTATCTCCGAAGACAGCGAGGCGATTTTTCGTTGTTTCACAGAGTATGTCAAAATCTGCCTGCGGGAGGTTCATGGGGTCGTCGTAAGAGTCACTGTGTTGATAGCTGTCAATCCCGTACAGTAGTTCAAGATTTGTATTGCTGAGTATAGCTTCTGAATGACCTCCAAACGCCACACCGATTTCTGCACCTACTTTTAAATTGAATTTCTGTATCAGCTCTGGTATAAATTTGTAGGCAGGCTTCCAACTTTCTTCGTGAATTGACTTTTTTAGTTCAACTAATTCGCTTGTTTGCATTTTACTGATATTCCTCTTGTAGTTGTTGTTATAAATTGATAATCGCGCAAAGGATTCCTATATGCTTCCCAATAGTTAAATACATTCCTCAGTCTACAGAATACCACCACAGGCAAACAAATTGTAGCTTTCTTGTCCAGCCACTTTTCAATTCGATGACTACGGCCTACGCCACTTAAAAACAATCATTTCCTCAGCCTGTTTAAATTCTATATCAAACAAATCAAAAACTACCTCCCTCCCTAAAAGAATCTCGTCACAAAAATCAGTTTGCGCCCAAGCCACAGGCGCAGTAAAAGTATGACCATCCAGCTCTATTTCAATATCTCGCAACAGATATTCAATACTGCCGCGAACTCCCTCTGCTTTACTGATACTCTCTCCAGCAGTTCTACTACAACCCAAATCCTCACCAAGCTGCTTAGTGATTAAGCTGAGTTCAGCTCCAGAATCCACCAGCATTTCGACTCTTGCCGAGTTCTGAACTTTTAAATGCAGTTCATATCTTGGCGGCCAATCGTGAGATTTTAATGCCCTCATTTTGACAAGATAAAACCTAACTGGTTCCACAAATTCACTTTCAAATATACGATCGAGCAAATAACCCAATTTAGGTGTATCAGCCGGAATCCCGTCCTTCATCTTTCGATAATCCCGATCGCAACTAATCACCCCTCGGTTAGTATAAGCTATCCACTGACCCGATATTTCTTCAACTCTCGGCGATTAGCCTTATACCACTCCTTAGCTGTCGTATATTCTGCCTCCATATTTTCACCTGATAATTTCCCCTCAAATCTGCCTCGCTTCCACCATCATCCGCACCACATCAGGCATCTTATACTTCGCCTCCCATCCCAACTTTTGCTTCGCCTTACCCGGATTTCCCCTCCCAACAGCAATCTCCGTCGGTCTGTAGAGACTCGCATCAGTTACCAAATGTTCCTGCCAATCCAAACCTGCCGCCACAAACGCTGTCTGCACGAACTCCTCCAAAGGATAACTCGCACCGGTAGCAATTACATAATCGTCCGGTTCATCCTGCTGCAACATCAAATACATCGCCTCCACATATTCCGGGGCCCAGCCCCAATCCCGCTGCACCGAAATATTACCCAAATGCAGTTTTTCCGAACTGCCCGCAGCAATTCGGCACACCACAGATACAATCTTTTGGGTAACGAACCTCTCCGGCCGCAGCGGGGACTCGTGATTGAACAAAATACCAGAACACGCAAACAAATTGTACGCTTCCCGATAATTCGCTACTTCCCAAAATGCCGCTGCTTTCGCCACCGCGTAGGGACTTCGGGGGCGAAAGGGCGTATTTTCATCCGCTGCAATGCCTCCGGTATCCCCAAAACATTCACTGGAACTGGCATTGTAAAGTTTAATTTTTCCGCCTGTAAACCGGATTGCTTCTAACAGATTTAACGTGCCTGTAGCAATGCTTTCGAGAGTTTCTACGGGTTGCTCAAAAGACAGACCGACGGAACTTTGACCTGCTAGATTGTACACTTCGTCGGGCCCAATTTTTGCTAGGACTTGCAAGACACTGCGAAAATCGTTGAGAGACATGGATTCTAGTTTTACTCTGTCTCGGATTCCTAAACTGGCAAGGTTTCGGAAACTCGACATTTGGGCATCCCTAGAGGTGCCACAAACTTCATAACCTTTCTCCAAAAGCAGTTTCGCTAAATAAGCTCCATCTTGACCGGATATACCACAAATTAACGCTTTTTTCATATAAATTATTTAACTTGATGATTCGGCGGTTGAAACCGCTCCTAAACAAACGAAGTCTGCCTCCGCAGACTAAGAGTTCAAGACAGTTAAGTCATTTCCAGGCAGAGTTCATTGGTGACAACTTAAGCTGACTGTCCGCCACTCCGTAGTCCGCCAGGGAATGAATTCCCTGTCTAGTCTAATAGCTAAAGTCCTCGCTATGAGGACTAATGAGTTTAAAAGTCTTCTTCTGAGTCCTTTTAAGAAGACTAATACAGCAGATTGCAGGTTTATGAGGTACGTTCAATATCCCCGTAGGGACACGGCATTGCCGTGTCCCTACCTCTGCTATGTACCTCACATACCCGAAAAGTAAGTTTAAAAGTCTTCTTCTGAGTCCTCTTAAGAGACTTTAGCCTTGAGGCAGGGGTTGAAACCCCTGCCCGACTGCCGGAAAGAAGTCAGGATTCTAGCCTTCCCAACGTTCGGCGACCAATTCAGCCAAGTCAACAACCCGCTGACTGTAGCCCCACTCATTGTCGTACCAAGACAACACCTTCACCATGTCGCCGTCCATCACCAGCGTCAAACTGGAATCTAGGATTGAAGAAGCATCATTTCCGCGATAGTCGCAAGAAACCAAAGGCAAATCGTTGTATTCCAAAATCCCCTTCATCGAGCCTTCGGCTGCTTCTTTGAAAACTTGATTTACCTGCTCGGTAAAAGTCTTTTTCTCTACCTGAGCCACAAAATCAACTACCGACACGTTGGGAGTCGGCACCCGCATGGCGATGCCATTTAACTTACCCTTCAACTCTGGAATCACCAAAGCCACAGCTTGAGCAGCTCCGGTAGAAGTCGGCACAATATTCATCGCTGCCGCCCGCGCCCGCCGCAAGTCGCGGTGGCTGGCATCCAACAAGCGCTGGTCGCCAGTATAGCTGTGGGTAGTGGTCATCATGCCTTTGATGATGCCAAAATTATCGTTAAGCACTTTCAGTACGGGAGCTAGACAGTTAGTGGTACAGCTAGCATTGCTGATGACAGTGTAGTCATTGTGCTTGTAGTTGTGGTGGTTGACTCCCATCACATAAGTCCCTACTTCTGGCCCTTTACCCGGAGCAGTAATCAGCACTTTTTTTGCGCCGGCCGTGATATGCTTCGATGCACCAGCTTGGTCAACGAAGACACCGGTTGCTTCAATAATCAGATCAATACCCCAATCTTTCCAAGGCAGGTTGAGCGGATTGCGATCGCTCACGCATTTAACTGTCTTGCCATTGAGAATAATCGAATTTTCATCCGTACTGATGTCCACACCCTTCAACGTTCCCATCATGGAATCGTATCTCAGCAAGTGGGCATTAGTTTTGGGATCGGAAGTGTCATTAATTGCTACCAGCTCAAGCTGGCTATTTTCTCTGCCCAGCCAGCAGCGCGCAAAACTGCGCCCAATACGTCCAAAACCATTGATCGCGACTCTAATCACCTTATTACCTCCTAACGATTGCAGCCCTTAGCTCAGGCTTAAATTTTTTCAAAATTTAAGAATTGACTTTTGACATCCTCACCGGGTTCTCATCCACGGTGATTCCCAAACCTCACGATTTGAGTTTCTGCTTCATCACAACTGCCTCCACCCACAAGGAGTTTTCTGGTCTTATGTTCGCTCCACAGACTAACCCCGCTAGCAAGAGCGGTTTTTATGCGTCGAATACCTAAAAGGAATTCTTATCTGTTGTTTTGATTCCAGGGATGTTTACCATTGCCCTATCCTCTTTTCCCGGTCTACCGATTTGTCTGCGCCGCCAGTTGCACTGGACTTCGCTAGTTAGGCTGTCTGAATCCATCGTCGCGGGTGGGTCATTGACCACACTATAGTTTAATATAAAGCCGTCCTAAAACGACGGGGTTTCCACCCACCTTTCTGATGACACCAGATCATATCGCAAAGCTCGATCCTTTCTAACTCTTTTTGTGTTTATCAAAAAAACCCGAACTTTTCTAGAAGGCAGAAATGGGAAAAAAGCTGAAGGGAGAGGGCTTTCTACCCCTGGTTACTGGTAAAGGTTCTGAGTCGCAATATAAGTCCGTACAGCTTCCGGGACTAAGTAACTGAGATCGCGATTTTCGGCACCCAAGCGGCGGATGTGGCTCGACGAAATCTCGATCGCACGCATGGAAAGCACCTCCCAGCGAATTTCCACATTCACCAGAGCCATCTGTTGAGCAACTTTACAGCAAACAGCTTTTGTCCGATCCTGCATTTTGTCATCCGCATCAATGGCTGCATCCCACAAACTATCCCCCCGCTCAAAGGAGCAAATTTCCCCGCTTTTTTCTCGATCCCGATTTTTCTGACGCGGGGCCACCAACCAGTCGCACAACCCGCCAATTTCGCTGCACCGGTGCCATTTGGGGAGAGTTTGGAGCGCGTCGCTACCAATAATCCAGTACCACCGATCGCCCGGATAGATTTTTTGCAAATATAACAAAGTGTCAATAGCAGAAGTTCCAGAGGGATTGGTATCCACTGGTAAAAGTCCAAAATCCGACCGCCGGGCAGTTGCCAGAGCCACCATTTCCCGCCGTTGGTCAAAACTTGCCAAAACACTGTGCGACTTGTGACGAGGGGTGCGATCGATGGCCCAAATGACTCGATCGATCCCAAATTGACTCACCGCCGTCTGGGCGATCGACAAATGCCCGCAATGAACCGGGTCAAAAGTCCCCCCCAAAATAGCTACTTTTTCCATATTTCCCAAAAATTAGGATTAATACAGACTTTACCGAAATTTTATTTTTGTAGGCTTTGACCAGTTATATAGTCCGATCGCGAATTAGTTCGTAGTGCGGACTTAAGTTTGATCCCAGACACCAGCATTACTTTTGTCTGTAAACAAAGTGAGAAATCTACTATAGCTCAGTCTGGGCAACATCATGTCAGATTGAGTTTTGCCAAAAGGGTATAGCAGTTATCAAAAAAGTGAGGAGAGCCTCATGCCCTATGCCCTATGCCCTATGCCCTATGCCCTATGCCCTATGCCCTATGCCCTATGCCCCTGTCTCT
>NZ_JADEWT010000098.1 GCF_015207505.1 Tychonema sp. LEGE 06208 | reverse complement strand
CCAGCCACCGATATATCGTTGCCCTTCCTACCTTAAAAAGTCCGGCAGCTTGAGCGATACGACCGCCATTTTCTACATAATCCACTACTCTTTTTCTCAAATCAATACTGTAAGACATTTTCCTAGCAGCTTCACTATTTTTATTCATTTTACCTCATTTTTAAATAGTCTCATACTTATTTGAAATGACTATATGTAGCGCCATCGAGAACCCGCAACCTCACGGGACACTTCCCCGACAGCACTCTCGACAATTCAAATATATAATTCCGATGCAGCCGGAAACGATAGGATCTAAACCAACATCGCCATCGATTCGCATTAGATATTATATCAATTCCGGTTGCACTCATACATGATGTTGACTGTTAACTGTTAACAGTCAACAGTCAAGAGTGAATTTACTATTCCGATGAAGAGAGGATTTGAGATTAACCATCTCCTGCAGGTATGCGGACAGTAAAAATTGACCCTTTTCCCTCCTCGCTTTCCACCAAAATCTCGCCGCCCATCATCTGACAGTAATAGCGGCTAATTGTGAGTCCCAATCCAGTGCCGCCGTACTTGCGCGTCGCCGAACAATCAGCTTGCACGAAGGCTTCAAACAATTTGTACTGCTGTTCCTCAGACATTCCAATGCCGGTATCTTGAACTCGGAAACAAATCCAATCCGATGCTTCAGCACTAGCAATTGGACAAGCAATCGAGCCTGTAGCAATTGAATTTTCAATACCCGACAGCTTAGCTGCCTTAGATTTTCCGGTTCCCTCAATGCGGCTGACGCTGATTTTTACCAGACCGTTTTTGGTAAACTTAGCAGCATTGCTCAGCAGATGCAGCAGCACTTTCCGCAGTTTCGCAAAATCTGCGTGCATTGTGCCGACAGTTTGAGGATTGCACTCTATTTCTAAAACATTGCCATTCTTTTTTACAGACAATTTAGTCGCAATCTCCACATTATCAACCAGGGATGCAATGTCAAATTCTTCGATTTCGAGTTTCACCTCCCCCCCTTGAATTTTAGACAAATCGAGGATATCGTTAACCAAACATAGCAAGTGCGTACCAGCATTTTGAATCTTATGTAAGTCTGGAACAAAATCCTCTCCTTCAAGCTCTGCCGCCTCTTCTAAAAGTAGTTGGCTGTAGCCGATAATCGCGTTTAAAGGCGTCCGCAACTCGTGGCTCATATTTGCTAAAAACTGGCTTTTGGCAGTGCTAGCAACTAAAGCCTCTTCCTTGGCTTGTTCCAATTCTTTTGTATGTTCCGAAACTCGCTCGATCAGGTGATTGAGAGACACAGCTAACGAGCTTATTTCGTCTTGTCCGGTGACGGGTGCTCGCAAATCAAAATTCGACTCGGCGGCTACTTGTTCGGCCACCTGAGTGAGGCTGACGACTGGTTTGGCGATCGCCCGACTGGTGCGGTAAGCCACCATTCCCGCCACTGCCACCGACAGCAGCATACTCATCATAATTATGGCTTTTTCGATGCCTTGAGCGTCCTCCATAACTGCACCGCTTTGCCGCTCTTGCCGCTGGGCAATATCGAGGATTTTGCTCACTTCCTGAAAGCGAGCTTCGAGTTGTTTTGCACCTTCTCCACTTTCTGTCGCCAACAATTTTCTGGCTGACTCTATCTCGCGAGGCGACAGTTGCGATTGCTGGATTTGCTGCAAAGTTAAAGAGAGAGTATCGGCATAGGATTCTAAATTTTTCGTGCAATCTTGCAGTAAAGTTTTGATAACTTCCGGCTTTGCCGCCAGCCATGCGGGTTCGCTATCGGCAAATCTTTCTATGTCCAGCCGCAGGTTTTTTGCTTTAACAATACTGTTAAAAAACTGCTGTTTTTGGAGTTCCAGCTTGGCCGAATTATCTACAAAAGAATCTAGCTGCGCTCCCTGCAATTGTGCCGCGAGGGCTGCATCTTTAAAATTGCCGAGCAATTGCGCTTGTACGTGAGCCTCATGGAGCTGTGTTAATCCTTTTCCTTGGTAGTAGTCGGCAATCACCAGTCCGCTCATGGAGCCGAGAAAGCCGATTCCTATTGCTAGTAAATACCCGACACCAATTTTTTGATGGATGGGCAACCCCCCAATTTTAACTGGTAAGATTTTGTTGAATTTCAAGGATAATTTATCGACAAAATCCTGAATGTACGAGTTTTGATTGGCGGTTTTTACAGAAGCCAGTTGTTCGGAAAAAAAGAGTGGCATCGGCTTACCTGCATTGCTATTTTGGGGGTTAAGTTTTTGCGTTGCTACAGGTTTTGCCTGCTGATTTAATGCTTCTAACTCTGGATTTGACTCGCCGTTGCCAAACCAAGCCGCCATCGAAAATTTTTCTTTGTTTTCTGTTTTTTTGAGCAAGTTAATTCTTGACATATGCAACCGCTGTATTGTGTTAAAATCTACCACGCTCTTAAGTTTTCCAAACGGAAAAGCTTGTGGGTTTTTCAGCAGACATCTGCGAACAAGTATCTTTCACTCTTGTCGAGTCAAAAGATCAACTTAAATTCGGTTGATGTCTAATAGATAATTAGGCTGTTGATGGTTGTTCCAAATTACTTGTTCGACTTGTAAAAGTCTGCGACAGGCAAAAAATGAAATATTTATCCCGGCAGTGAATTATCGCCGCAGGAAATATTACAGGCAGAAAATTCTGTCTGATGAGTTTTGCTTGTGAATTGTCCAAAGCTGAAATTGTCTGTTGACAATGCACCCGATTCCTCAGCTTTGGAGCTTTGCTGTCAGCAATGCGACGATTGCTTGACGGTTTTTGTTGAGCATGAACATCCGACGAGTTCGTACTACAGACTGTCACAAATGCGGCTGGCGATCGAACTTTTGCACCCTGGGGCGATGGCTTACACCCCGCTAGGCTAGGACTTTTGGCACTGCGGCCCCGCTTTCGAGCAGTCTGAGGCAAAGTCATGCAATTCAAGTATAGCTTTTTGGGTACCGCTTCCGCTGTCGGGGGAGACACAAAGCCTTAGTATTGCTAAGTTAGAGCAATTTACAGTGTTTTCCAAGCCACCAAATCACTCTCCCAGCGATGATGGATTTATTGGCGCGAGATTGGGGAGCATCTGGTGTTTTGTATTTATAGAACCCAAACTCGCGGTGAAAATAAATTGAGCAACAGCGAATCAATTTTGTGGTAGTGCGCTATGATTTTTTTTATCTGTATTCGGCAATCTTGATAAATGTATAAAGCCTACAAGTACAGAATTTATCCCACAGGTGGGCAAGAAGTCTTGCTTGCAAAGTCTTTTGGCTGCGCGAGATGGTTCTGGAACTACGCTTTAAATCTATGTCAAGAAACTTACAAGAATACTGGGAAAGGACTGTAAGCGGGCATACATACAAGGCTTGCTCCCTAACCTCAAAAAAGAGTACGAATGGTTAAAAGAGCCTTATTCTCAATGTTTGCAGGTGGTCGCCCTCAATTTATCTACTGCCTATAAAAATTTCTTTGACAAGAGGGCAATGCCGCCCAAATTCAAAGCCAAGCACGGTAGGCAGTCGATTAGTTATCCTCAAAATGTTAAATTCGACGGTGACTATATCCATCTACCCAAGATTGGATTAGTCCATTGTCGGCGACATCGTGACTTTGAGGGAAACATTAAGACTGTTACCGTGTCTCGGAACCCGGACGGTAAACATTTTGTTTCTGTTTTGATCTCGGATGGGAAAGAAAAACCTGAATTCGTTCCAGCGGATCAAGCTATTGGCATCGATGTAGGGTTAACTCATTTTGCGATCGCCAGTGATGGTTCTAAGTTTGGCAATCCCAAACACTTTGTCAAGGGTCAACGAAACTTGAAACGCAAGCAGCAAAAGCTTGCTAGTAAAAATAAAAACAGTCAAAACAGGAAAAAGGCAAAACTGGCGGTGGCAAAAGTCCACTCCAAAATAGCCCGGTGTCGCGAAGATTTTCTGCACAAGCTATCCCGCAAGATAGTTGACGAAAACCAAGTTATTGCAGTGGAAAATCTCAATATTAAAGGCATGGTAAAGAATCATAATTTAGCCAAAGCTATTAGCGATGTTGGTTGGGGTATGTTCTGTACGATGCTTAAGTACAAGTCCGAGAGTGAAGGAAAACGATATGTCGAAATCGATAGATGGTTTCCTAGCTCTAAGACTTGCCATATATGCCTAAATCGAGTTGATAATCTCACTCTTGATATTAGAGCATGGAGTTGTCAGCATTGTGGTCATCACCACGATCGCGATGTCAACGCCGCCATCAACATTAGGAATGAAGCCTTGCGGATTTTGGCGTTAGGAACTAGCGCTTCTGCCGGAGGAGGGGATGTAAGTGGACAAGAGTAAAACTTCGGTTTTGTTGGACGCCCCGCCCCGTTGAATCAGGAAGCTGGCGCTGTACCACTTAAGTGGTCAGCGTCTGGTAGTTCACGTCGTATACTCGGCATTAATCTTCACGTAATCGTAACTCAAATCGCATCCCCAAGCCTTCGCAAAACCGCCGCCATTCCCGACACCAACCTGAATTAAAACCGTGTCTCCCTTCAAATATTCTCCCGAAGCGGCCGCTTTCATATAATTACTCGCAGCAGATTTATCGAACTCTTTGGGTTGGCCGTTTTCCATCATCAAAAAATCTCCCAATTGAATCCGCAAATTCTCCTGTTCAAAAGGAACACCAGCGCGCCCCGCAGCCGCCGCAATCCTGCCCCAATTGGGATCGCGTCCGAAAATAGCAGCTTTCACCAAAGAAGAACCGACTATTGTTTTGGCAATTTTACTGGCAGAAACTTCGTCGGCGGCACCGCTAACTTGCACTTCTACCAAACAAGTTGCACCTTCGCCGTCGCGGGCGATCGCCTTTGCTAAATGCACGCAAACTTCTGTCAGCATCGCCTCTAATTTTTCAGCCTCCGGGCCCATTTCTGTAATCGCCGGGGTGCGAGATTGACCGTTGGCCAAAGCAATGAGCGAATCGTTGGTACTGGTATCGCCGTCAACTGTAATTTGATTGAAACTTCTGTCAGCAGCTCGACTCAGCATTTCTTGCCACAAATGCGAGGATACTGCTGCATCACAGGTTACAAATGCTAGCATTGTTGCCATATTCGGGTGAATCATTCCCGAACCTTTGCAAATGCCGCCGACGCGCACGGTGCGATCGCCAAACACAGTTTCTAGGGCGATCGTTTTCGGCACTAAATCAGTCGTACAAATAGCCTTCGCCGCCGCATCGGAACCAGTTTCCGATGCCTCAGCAACTAATCGCGGAATTCCCGCCCTCAGCGGTTCCATTTTAATCCGCTGTCCGATTACTCCTGTGGAGGCCAAAAGAATCGATTCTGGAGGAATATTTAGCGCTTCTCCCAACAATTTGGCACTTTCTAGGGCATCTGCCAAACCTTGTTCGCCAGTAGCGGCATTTGCTTGTCCCGCATTGCACAAAATTGCTTTGGCGCTGGGTTTAGTTTGCAAACGCTGGCGGCAGTAGTCCACGCAAGCGGCCCGGACGGTGGATGTAGTGAAGACTCCTGCGGCGATCGCGTCTACTTCTGACAAAATTAAACTTAAATCCGGCAAGCCTGAAGGCTTCAAACCCGCTGTAATTCCCGATGCTCGATATCCTCTGGGTGCTGTAACTCCGCCGTCAATTACTTTCCACTCCGACATGATGACCTCCCTAGTAGCCTTCAATCTTCTGAAGAGGGATTATATCACTTTGAATTTTAGATTTTAGATACTTCGGCTTCGCTGGCTCACAACTTTTAGATTTGAGATTGCCCGCGACTGATGATTTGGTAAGGGTTGCTCGTTTTCCGGTTTTTCGGCGGGGAAATGCCGTTAAGCGAGGCTGTGCTTTACTTTTTGTATTTAACTAGCCCAAAAAAAATTAATCGCGACTTGCTTTCTAGAGATCGAACTCAAGAAGAAGTCGCGACGGTTTTGTAACTGTCATTATTAATTTTTAGCTAAAAACAACAAACTCGATTCAACTGTCTCGCTGTTGAAAAAACGAGTTATTTGCGATCGATACTCGCTGGAGAACCAGCATCTAAACCAACTTCAGCAGCCACACGGCTCAGCATGGATTCCTGACGGTTTTTGACGACGTGTTGGTGGCGCATCATCAGGCTGCGGGCTTGTTCTTGAGTTGACATAACTGGTTTCTCCAAAAAATTATCGGTAATAACTTCGTAGACAATTAGGGAAATTGAGCTTGCCTTAGCTCATGGTGGCGTTGCTGCGATCGTAACTGGATCGAAGGCTTGGCTGCGCTTTGCCTTGAATGTGGCCCCAGTAATTGGTATCTTCCATCCCGACTTCGCTAGCGGTGCGGTTGAGCATGGATTGCTGCCGGTTCTTCACCATGTGGTGGTGGCGCATCATCAGAGAGCGGGCTTGATTTTCGGTAGACATATGCGGTTCCTCCGTATTTTTTTATTTCAATGTTGAATTATTTTTTTAGTCCTATTTATGACTATAACAGATAATTCTGTATCTAATGCTACCGAATTAAAATTGTCACAAAATTTTACAATCGCTCGGTAGATCGAGAGTGCAGAAAGTGCGATCGGGCTTTGGGTAATTGATTCAGCCTGCAATCTCAAGCAGCGATCGTTCCTTGAGGTTGTGAATAAAGGCTGGACGGGCGATCGCAAATATTGACCGACAACCAAACTCTAGAATATTGCTAGATCAGTTTGCTTGTAGGTCAGCGACAGGTGAGGGACACTGTAGGGAGTCTGGTAAAAAGTTATTTCGGTAAACTGGCTTGCTAGATAGTTCCTAGAAAACTAGCCAGTCATGGCCTAAAGCATTGATAATTCGTAATCTTACTGAAAATTTGGCACTGAGAACAGAAAATGGCTTTGATTTTGACATTTTTGGGCAAAGGCGGCACTGGCCGCAGCACGATCGCGATCGCAACAGCTAAAAAATACGCAGCTCAAGGCAAGCGAGTTCTGCTGCTCGGCCAAGATCCGGGCCCTGCATTGGGTATTTTGCTAGGAGTTCCCCTGACTCCGAACCCCCAGGAAATAGCCCCCAACCTCAAAGCAGTTCAGGTGCAAAGCGCGCCACTGCTAGAACGCAGGTGGGACGAAGTTAAAAAACTGGAAGCTCAATATGTCCGTACCCCATTTTTCAAACAGATTTATGGTCAAGAATTGGGAGTTTTACCGGGAATGGACAGCGCCCTAGCGTTGAACGAACTTCGGGAATATGAGGACAGCAAACAATACGATGTAATTGTCTATGACGGCAATGGCGGCATGGATACGCTGCGGATGCTGGGAATGCCGGAAATTCTGAGCTGGTACATCCGCAGGTTCCGCCAAGCTTTGGTAGATTCGGATTTGGGGAAAGCGCTTTCGCCTTTTATTCAACCGGTTGTCAGTACCGTGTTGACTGTGGATTTGTCGGGAGACAATGCTTTTCAATCTACCAAGCAAGTCGATAATCTGTTGGATAAGGGTAAGGAAGCGCTGGCAGATCCGAACCGCACGGCGGCTTTTTTGGTGACGACTGGGGATGCAAGTGCGATCGCCACGGCCCGCTATCTTTGGGGAAGTTCTCAACAAGTTGGCTTGACTGTGGGCGGTGTCATTGTTAATCAAGCACCGGTTACAGAAGCTATTACTGCAGATTTTGAGCCTTTGACGGCGGTTTCGGTTCCGGCGCACAGTGACAGTAACTGGCAGCCCTTAATTGATGCTTTGCCCGATTTTTCTGAGGCCGCAAAAGCTCCTAAACCGATTAACATAAACATTGCACAGCGTCAAGTTAGTTTGTTTTTGCCGGGGTTTGATAAGAAAGAAATTAAATTGATTCAATCCGGGCCGGAAGTGACCATCGAAGCGGGCGATCAGCGGCGCAATATTTTGCTACCTCCGGCGCTAACTGGGAAGTCTGTTACTGGTGCTAAATTCCAAAATGGTTACTTGATTGTTTCTTTTTAGGGTAAGGAAGAAGGCACTCTCAGAGATTTTGATACGGATACACCGATGAATTATCGAGTTCTCTAATATCATTTCTCGTTGATTCGCGATCGTATAATTTGTGCGATCGTCGTGGCGGGTTTCACCCACCATAATCGCCGGAAACAAACAATCTCAACAACCTGTCCCCACCCAACGGTAAATCGCCATGTAGATTCAGATTGACCGTGGGGCGGGGGCAGGTTTATTTATCCTTTGAATGATTGCGAAGATTTCTGATAAAACTCGTCCCTACGAAGGACGGAATTGATATCATTTACAATACAATATTATTAGCAGCAAATTTGGGGAAACAGCAATGGTTACACAACTGCAATCTCCCGACAAATCAAATATTATCTACCCCGACGACAACGGAGAACCAATGTCAGACAATACTGAACAATTCCGATTAATCGTCTGGATTAAGGAAAACTTAGAACTATTGTTTGCGAACGATCCGAATGTTTTTGTGGCAGGCGACTTGCTTTGGTATCCTGTTGAAGGAAATAATAAACTTTGCCAAGCACCAGATGTGATGGTAGTTTTTGGGATACCAAAAGGTTATCGTGGTTCCTATAAACAGTGGAATGAAGATAAGATTTCGCCGCAAGTTGTGTTTGAAATTTGGTCGCCGGGAAATCGTCCGGCTCCCATGATTAAAAAATTCAAATTTTACGAACGTTACGGTGTGGAAGAATACTATTTGTACGACAGGCAAACATTAGAATTGACAGGATGGCAGCGGGTTGAGGAAGAGTTAGAGGCGATCGAACAAATCGACGGTTGGATTAGTCCGAGATTGGGGGTGCGCTTTGGATTGTCTGAAACTGGACTCGAAATGTTCGGGCCGTCGGGAGAACCGTTTGTGAGTTTTGTGGAACTCGCGCAATTGCGGCAGCAGGCGGAAGCACGGGCTCAGGAAGCAGAAGCTTTGCTGGAACAAGAACGATCGCGATCGCAAGCTTTAGAATCAAGACTCCGAGAAATGGGAATCGACCCCAATCAATTGTAATTGCAACTCGTAGAGGTTCGATCGTTCGGACTTTAGGACTTACCCAAACTGATATTAGTTTCCAAAAGTAATTAAACTGTAGATAAAGCTCCCAACCTCGATCTCACCTGTCCTTCCCCAGCTCAAATCTAAAATCTAAAGTCTAAAATCCTATGACTTTGCTATAGTAGTGTCACTTTACCTAATTTCCAACCCTGCTTCAACACTGCAGAGCAGACCGACACACCTTAGACGGCGACCCAGAGGCGATGATTCTTGGCCTCTACCTGAAAAGTCAGTCGTCTGTCGCCGATGTCGTGCAGGATTCGCCCCCATAAAAGGAGAAATAATCATTGTCACGTCGCTACCTGTTCACCTCTGAATCTGTTACCGAAGGCCATCCCGATAAAATCTGCGATCAAATTTCAGATACAATCCTAGATGCCTTGCTGACCGAAGACCCTAAAAGCCGCGTCGCCGCCGAAGTTGTCGTCAACACGGGTTTGATGCTGCTCACGGGCGAAATTACCACAAAAGCGCAGGTAAATTACATAGAATTAGCGCGGAAAAAAATAGCCGATATTGGTTACATCCACGCTGACAACGGCTTTTCTGCCAATAGCTGCTCGGTGTTGGTGGCTCTAGACTCTCAGTCTCCCGATATTGCCCAAGGTGTCAATACGGCTCAGGAAAGCCGGGAAGAAGCTAGCGAAGAGGAATTGGATGCTATCGGCGCGGGCGACCAAGGTTTGATGTTTGGTTTTGCTTGCAACGAAACGCCGGAATTGATGCCTCTGCCGATCAGCTTAGCGCACCGGATCTGCCGTCAATTGGCCACAGTCCGCAAAACAGGTCAGTTATCTTATCTGCGTCCCGATGGCAAAAGCCAAGTTACGGTAATTTACGAAGACGGAAAACCTGTTGGTATCGATACGATCTTAATTTCTACGCAGCACACTGAGGCGATCGGCGATATCACAGAAACAGCCGCGGTTCAAGCCAAGATTAAAGAAGACCTTTGGACTGCTGTCGTCCAACCAGTGTTTGCCGATATTAGCGTCAAGCCGGATTCAGAAACTCGCTTCCTTGTCAACCCTACCGGCAAATTTGTAGTCGGCGGGCCTCAAGGAGATTCGGGTTTGACGGGCCGCAAAATTATTGTGGATACCTACGGCGGCTATTCTCGCCACGGCGGCGGTGCTTTTTCTGGAAAAGACCCCACGAAGGTAGACCGCAGCGCGGCTTATGCTTGTCGCTACGTTGCTAAAAATATCGTGGCGGCCGGTTTGGCCGAAAAGTGTGAAGTGCAGTTGAGTTATGCGATCGGCGTGGCGCGGCCTGTCAGCATGATGATCGAAACTTTTGGGACGGGGAAAGTTGATGACGATCGGCTTTTGGAAGTTGTGAAGCAGCATTTTGAACTGCGTCCTGCAGGGATAATTCACGCATTTAACTTGCAGAATTTGCCGGCAGAAAGAGGCGGCCGTTTCTATCAAGATGTGGCGGCTTACGGTCACTTCGGGCGCACTGATTTAGAGTTGCCTTGGGAGCAAACTGACAAGGCCGAGCTTTTGAAAGCAGCTTTGAGCCAGAAGTTGTCTGGAGTAGCTGCATAGCACAATTTCAGGGCTGGTCAGTAAAATTTCAGGGGCGGGCTAGCGTGCCCGCCCCACAAGAAATTTTATTGTTTGTGGAACGGGCACGCGAGCCCGTTGCTAACAGCCCACAAGAAATTTTATTAATTGTGGAACGGGCACGCGAGCCCGTTGCTAATATTGACACCTAATGCGAGTTATAAAAAATCGTGCAAAATCTTGTAAATCCCTAGATTAAATGCCATTTTTAGAGCGATTCCAGTCAGCAATTCACAGTTTCAAATCTTTATTTAAACAGCAGTTTGCGGTTTTAGTTGACGCGAAAAATGAAATAACGATTCCCAGAACATTTACGCCCCATCACACGGGAATTCGCGGCGTTTGGATACCCAGCACCGACTGCAAAGTTCTCACCTCAAAACAGCGGATTGCTGAAGCAATGGACTTTCTGGCAGATACGGGATTTAATACAGTTTTTCCTGTTGTTTGGAACCGGGGTTTTACTGCTTATCCTTCTCAAATTATGCGCGAACAATTTGGGGTAGAAATAGATGCGCGCTATCAAGGGCGCGACCCTCTGGCAGAATTAATTGTTGAGGCGAATAGAGTTGGTTTAAAAGTTATTCCTTGGTTTGAATACGGATTTGTGAGTTCTTACAATCTCAATGGCGGTCATTTGCTGGCGAAAAAACCTGAGTGGGCGGCTCGCGATTGCAGCGGCAATTTACTTAAAAAAAATAAGTTTGAATGGATGAATTCTCTTGATGGGGAAGTTCAAGATTTTTTGCTGGGGTTGATGCTGGAAGTTGCTAGGAATTATCCGGTAAATGGGGTTCAAGGAGACGATCGCATTGCGCTTCCTTCCGAAGGCGGTTATGACGAAAAAACGGTTAAACGCTACCTGCAAGAGTGCGGGAGAGAAGCGCCACAGAATCCGAGAGAGCAACATTGGCTGCACTGGCGCGCCGATATTATTACTGAGTTTGTGGCTCGCTTGCACCGAGAATTGAAGGCTATTAATCCTGATTTGTTGCTGTCGCTTTCGCCTAGTCCCTATGAATGGGGACTGGTGGAATATTTGCAAGATTCTCAAACTTGGGTTGACAAAAAGTTGGTTGATATGCTTCATCCCCAGTTTTACCGCCGGGATTTTAAGGCTTACAAACAATTGGTCGATCGACTCGTTGACCAACAGCTTAGCGGCGAACAACTGCACTGCGTATCCCCCGGTATTTTGTTAGCGAATCGAGGTAGTAAGTATAGCATGAATCCTGAGCTATTGTTGCAAGTAATTGCTTACAACCGCGCCCGCGGCATTCAAGGAGAAGTGCTGTTTTTTTACGAAGGTTTGCGAGATAACGGTAACGCTTTGGCTGAGGTTTTGAAAAACGGGCCCTACGGGTAAGATACTGTCCGGGAATTGGGCTGTTTTCGGTTCGCTGCGTTCAACGGAGCCGATCGCTCTTTGAACCTAACTTGCTCTAAAATTATATAGCGCAGTTCGCCTAGTCAAGAGCGCGGCGATGCCAAGTAGCAAACACTACTAACTTTCTTGCCGATCGCCAAAACAACTTAGATAATTAATTATTGAGGAATTGCCAAAAATAGTCGAATTCGACATATTTTAAAAGTAGTACAAGTTTTATGAGAATTTGAGTTTTGTAGGTGCAGCTAATTTTTTTTTATGAGCCCGCCCAAAAACAGGTACAAGTCGCTGATGCGAGAGTCAGTGTCTAACTAAAAAAAATCAACCAGAGTTTAAGCTTCCCGATTAATCTGTGGAGCAATTCTAAAATCTAAAATCTAAAATCTAAAATGGACGCTTCGGTGAGTTTAAAAGAGCAATCTCAAGCGATCGCCAAAATATGAGGATAAATCAATGAACTCAGCAGCAACCCTCATCCAACAGCTACCAGAGCTCAGCGATGCTCAATTTAAACAAAAATATTTGAAAGAAAGACAAGGGATGCACGCCTTGGCGACAATATTGCCACAAGTAGAACAGGAAAGTATGGCTTTGCGCGCCATCAAATTAGCTTTAAAAGTAAACTTAAAACTAGGCTCGAAGCTAGCAGGTACTCTCAAACCAGAATTTCAAAAAACAGCAATAAAATTAATCGAAAAAATCCCAACTTCGCCACTGCTAAAAATTCAACTGCTAGCACTAACTGGTTCCGACTGGGCAATTCCGATCCTAGTCAAAGCATTGAACCACAAACAAAGTGCCGTGCGCCTTCACAGCATTCGGGCGATCGGCAAAATTGGCTCGGAAGCCGCAGTAATTGAATTAGCCCGATCGCTCGAATCCGAAGATTCCCAAGTGCAAGCTTGGGCCGCTTGGGCCCTAGGAGAAATTGACTCGAAACCAGCAGTCGCAGCACTGCTAGAAGCCCTCAACCACAAAACCTCAGCAGTGCGCGCCAAGGCTGCTTGGGCCTTGGGCCAAATGAAGCCGAAAACAGCCGTCAGAGCACTGCTTGCTGCCCTCAAACACCAAGACCCCGAAGTGCGCTGGCGGGCTGCGGTCAACTGCGGGAAAATTGGGGGTTCTGAGGCGCTTCCCGGGCTGCTTGCCGCCCTCCGAGACACAAATCAAATAGTGCGCGCCCGGGCTGCGGCATCTTTGGGGAAAATCGGCGACCCCGACGCAGTACCCCACTTAGTAGAATTGCTGCACGATCCCGACTACTACGCCGTTTCTTTGAGGGCTGCCGAGGCCTTGGGACAAATCGGCACGGAAACGGCTTTGGCGGGGCTGCTTGCCGCCCTCAACCATAAAGACTCAGACGTGCGCGGCAGTGCAGTTTCTGCCTTGGGGGAAATCAGCAGCGAGGTGGCTGCGGTGGCAGTAATGCGATCGCTCTCGGATCGAGATATTTTCGTGCGCGGCAGGGCGGCGGTGGCCCTGGGGAACATCAATACAGGCGGCGATGCTAACTTGCAAAAAATGGTGGCTACGGGACTGGCGATCGCGCGAGGCGACAGCGAATCCTATGTTCGGTGGAGAGTTGCTGCTGCTTTGGGGCAAATTGCGACAGAGGAGTCCGTCGCAGGTTTGGTGCATCTGCTGGGGGACGAAACCCCTGGAGTCCGTCAAAAAGCTGTTAAATCCTTGGGTCAAATTGGATCTGGTGCTGCAATTTTGGCTCTGGAATCAGCTTTAAACCGCGAAGTTGCTGACGTTCGCGCCCTGGCGGCCCAATACTTGCCGGATGTTAGCGCTGAGGTAAACACAGTTGATTCTGAATTTTCAACTTCTGCAGATTTATTGGGTGAAAAACTGCCGAAAATTTTGATAGCTTCGGAAGGAGAAGCCACTGAATACATTATCGATCGCCCTGCGGGACGGCAACTCAAATACTTAATCTCGATCGGCACTCCGGGCCTACCCGAACCCAAAAGTTTTCACAAAATCCCGAACCGACTGCGGCGATCGTTAAACGACCTCGAAACCCCAATTGACGACCCCGATCTGGTTTTAGCTACACTCGATGACGTCCTCCAAATTATTGACTTTGCCCTCAAAATGTCGGCGAACCCCGGCAATTTGCTCGTCTGCTGTCAAAGTGGCATCAGCCTTTCAACAGCCACAGCTTTGACTGTTTGTGCTGCGCTGTTGGGCCGGGGTAAAGAACCAGAAGCTTGGGCCTTGGTGCTCGCGGCCAGACCCCAAGCGCGGCCGAATCGCTGGATGGTGGAATTGGCCGATGAAGCTTTGGGTAGAGACGGTAAGTTACGCGATTTTAGATGGGAAATTTGAGGTTTTAGATTCTGTTAACGGTTATTTGTTATTTGTTAACGGTTATTTGTTATTTGTTAACGGTTGTTTGTTAACTGTTAACTGTTGTTTGTTAACTGTTATTTGTTAACTGTTATTTGTTATCCCGATGAAGAGAGGATTTTATATGACATCATGTCCGAGCGATTAATAACACAAACGGACGGTTCGTATTGCGGACATGATATGACTGATTTTCTGAGGATTTCAACCACGAGCAAGCGAACTGCATTCTTGTTTTAAACCTTATTTTAGGTTTAATTTGAAGGGCGGAATGTAGGTTGAATTCACAATATTTTCAACCCGCTCCCGTAGTCGGCTGCAAGGGGAGCATCTCACTTTTGCAGCCAAGCTAAAAAATGGAGGTAGGAGACAGGAGACAGGAGACAGGAGGAAAGAGGAAAGAGGAAGAAAGAAGGAGTCAAAAGAAGTATTTTTACAAATATGAGATGATCCCGCTGCAAATTCTCTTCGCCGCCAATTCCCTTCGCCCGAAATCTCAATCTCCGGGAATTTCAAGAACTATTTTACCTGTTACAGAGCCTGTTTCTAACAGTTCGTGAGCAGCACCAGCTTGTGCTAGCGGGAAAGTTTTGCTGACATGAATTTTGAGCAAATTACGATCGCACAAACCAGCGCACTGCTGCAAAATATGAGCCTGCTGTTCCTGTTCCTCCGCCAAACCTTGCAACATCGGAGTTAACATTAATTCCAGACTAATTCGCAGATTTCGCATCCTCGCTGTTTTTAAATTCCCCAAAGCCGGATCGGGTTCCAAAATTGTTACCAAATCGCCATAAATCTTCACAGCCGGAACAGTTTGGTAAAAAGTTTCTCCCCCGACTGTATCGAAAGCCAAGTCAACTCCTTGTCCTTGAGTCCAAGTCAAAACCTCATCGACAACATCGGTATTTTTGTATAAAATAACTAAATCTGCACCCAACTGCCGTACCAATTCGGCTTTGGCTTCGGAACCAACAGTAGTGCAAACCTCAGCACCTTGCAACGAAGCCAACTGTATCGCGACGTGGCCGACACCGCCGGCACCAGCTTGGATCAATACTTTTTGGCCAGCTTGCAACCGCCCCCGATCGTACAGCGATTCCCATGCTGTAATTAAAACTAACGGTGCCGCCGCCGCCTCAACAAAACTTAAAGCAGCAGGCTTGATGGCGAGGAAACGTTCGTCTACAACGGCAAACTCAGCATAGGTACCCATCAACCCGCCCAAACCGCCATTGCAGAAAAAAACCTCGTCTCCCACTTGGAAACTTTGCACCGCAGCACCGACAGATTCTACGATTCCAGCACCGTCACACCCCAAAACGTGAGGAGTTTTTTCTGGATAAAAAGTGCCGCGCGATCGCAACTTAGTATCTATCGGATTGACTCCCGCCGCCCGCAACCGCACCAAAACTTCAGTTTCTGTTTGTATAGTAGGGGCGGGGATATCTTGTAGTCTCAGCACGGACGCGCTTCCGGGCGTTTCAAAAACGATCGCTTTCATCAGGGTTATTAACTTGCATTGTCGCCTTCACTGCTATCCTACCTTGTCCGCGCTACCCATTAGTGACAATACTTAGTTATTTTTAATAAATAGATTACCTTCAGATAACTACTATAATTGTCGAGCGGTATTAATCAATGTTCGATCGAGATTTATTTTTTTACTTTGAGATTCTTGTATACCTTCTAGGATTATCAGCGACTTTAGCTTTTGCCGGAGTGATTTATCTCAAATTGCAGCGAAGGCCTCCCAATCTGCCGCCGGCAGAGCAACCACAGCCGCCAGAATTAAACGGCGATTTACCTGCAAAATTGAAAATTCAGAAAAACTTTTGGCTTTTCCCCAACTCAAATCTGTTCCCCGTCGCTGACAGATTCTTGCGTAAAATTTTAGGTATTGTCCGCGCTCTATTATGCCCCCAGCAACAGCGCCCAACAGTAAACTCTTCACCTGTTGTGGGGCCTTGCACCAGTAAAACCACAAGTTTGAGCGTGGAGGGAGAGATGACCCAAAATCCCTCTCGCCCCCAGGCCAGCAACCAAGCCGCTGTCAGCGATTCCCCGGAATTAGATCGAGACTTGCTCGGCCACATCCTAGCAGGTACTGATGCGCCGGGAGGATCGGAATTCTTTGATACTTTAGTTCGCCACTTGGCCTTTGCACTCGGAGTTCGCTGCGCCGTGGCGGCCAAGTCTATTAAGTCGATCGAACGCAGCGATGCAATTCCCGATCGATTGCAAGTGCTCAGTTTTTGGAGCGACGGACAGCTACAGCCAAATTTTGAGTGCGACACCGCCAATACTCCCGAAACCCTAGTGTTCGAGCAGGCAATGTACTCCTGTCCAGACGGCCTGGTGGAAGCCTTCCCACAAGACCGCAGAGCGGTAGTTACAGGTTCGCGCAGTTTCGTCGGAGCCCTGCTCAAAAACTCTTACGGCGAACCTTTAGGGATTATTTGTATTTTCGACGATCGACCTTTGCTAGAAGCAGAACTCACTAAATTTCAACTAATTCTCAGCATATTTGCCGGACGCGCCGCCGCCGAATTAGAGCGGCAGCGCCTAGAAGCAGCACTCTGCACCGTAGAAGCGAAATACTGCGCCCTTGTAGAACAAATGCCGGCTGTCACCTACATTTCTACCCTCAACCGCAGCGCTGCCAAACTTTACATCAGCCCACAAATCGAGACTTTTCTGGGTTATTCTGTAGCTGAATGGAGGGCAGACCCAGATTTGTGGCTGAAACTCGTTCACCCAGAAGACCGTGATCGCGTGTTAGTTGAAAACGCCACACAAAAATTTAGCGAGGGAGAAGATATCTTTGGCGACGCCCCGCTGGTTTCAGAATACCGCGCGATCGCCCGCAACGGTCGAGTCGTCTGGTTCCGCGATCGAGCGATCGCAGTTCGCGATGAAGCAAGCAAATCAGTCATCATTCAAGGCGCGATGTTTGACATCACCGAGACTAAAGTAGCAGCCAGCGCCCTGCTAGAAAGCGAATACCGCTATTACACCTTGGCAAAAATCCTGCCAGTCGGGATTTTCCGCGCTGACGCGGCTGGAGATTGTTTTTACGTCAACGAGCGATTTTTGGAGATGGCGGGACTGACAGTCTCACAAGCACTCGGCGAAGGTTGGACTCAAAGTTTGCACCCCGAAGACCGCCAGAGCGTTTTGAGCCAATGGTATGGCGCTGTTAAAAACAAGTTGCCTTGTAAATTAGAGTACCGCTTTTGCAACGGCGACCGCACAACCTGGATATTTTGGCAAGCAGTCCCGGAAATTGCCAACAGCGGGGAAGTTCTCGGCTATCTCGGGACGCTGACGGATATCAGCGATCGCAAACAAGCGGAAGAAGCGCTGCAACAAGCCGAGGAAAAATACCGCAGCATCTTTGAAAACGCGATCGAGGGAATTTTTCAGACAACGCCCGACGGGCGCTACCTCAGCGCTAACCCTGCTTTGGCGAGAATTTACGGCTACGAGTCAGCCCCGGAACTGATCGCAAACATACACAATATTGATCGCCAACTCTACCTCGATCCCAACCGCCGCGTCGAATTTTTGCGCGCGATCGAAAAACACGGTTGTGTGTCAGAGTTCGAGTCCCAAGTTTACCGCGCTGACGGCACTACCATCTGGGTTTCCGAGAACGGCCGGGCGGTTCGCGACGCTGGTGGCAATTTGCTTTACTACGAAGGCACTGTCGAAGATATCACCCTCCGCAAAATAGCAGAAGAGAAGTTAGTACACGATGCTTTGCACGATACGCTAACGGGTTTGCCCAACCGAGCTTTATTTATGGATCGCTTAAGACACGCGATCGAGCTTTCAAAACGCCGTCCCGAGGTTTTGTTTGCGGTGCTGTTTATCGATCTCGACCGCTTTAAGGTTGTCAACGACAGTTTGGGGCATTTAGTGGGCGATCGCTTGCTAGTCGCGATCGCGCAGCGCCTGGAAACCTGTTTGCGCCTTGGAGATACCGTTGCCCGTCTCGGCGGCGACGAATTCGCTATTTTGTTAGAAAATATCAACAATACAGAATATGCAATCCAAATTGCCGAACGAGTGCAAGCGGAACTAGCAGAGCCTTTTTACCTCAACGAATATCAAGTTTTTAGCAGTGCTAGCATTGGCATTGTTTCTTCTGGTTTACCTCCGCAGCCAAGGCAAAGCAGCGAACTATCGGACTCTGGAAATGTCGAAAATATCGATCGGGCAACTGCTTTGTCTTGCTTGTCTTCCGACTCTCTCGTTGCCAATGTCCCGTTCCAAATGTTGTACGATCGACCCGAAGAATTGCTGCGAGATGCAGATGCAGCTATGTATCACGCTAAGGGATTGGGGAAAGCTCGCCACGAAGTTTTTGACTTAAGTATGCACACTCGCGCCGTCGCTCTTTTGCAACTAGAAAACGATTTGCGGCGAGCTCTCGACTCCCATGAATTTCGGCTTTACTACCAGCCCATCGTCTGTCTAACCAGCGGTAAAATCAGCGGTTTTGAAGCGCTGCTGCGGTGGTATCACCCTTCGCGAGGTTTAGTATCTCCCGGCGAATTTATTTTAGTCGCAGAAGAAACCAGATTGATTGTACCGATTGGTTGGTGGATGATGCGATCGGCTTGCCGTCAGATCCACCAGTGGCATCAAAGATTTCCCATAAATCCGCCCTTGACTGTCAGCGTCAACCTTTCTAACGAACAATTCAAACAGCCGGATTTAATCGATCGCATCAGCGAAATTTTACAAGAAACTCAACTAGACCCCCGCAGCTTAAAATTAGAAATTACTGAAGGCGTAATCATGGACAATGCCGAATCAGCAGCCGCTACCCTCGCACAATTGAAAAATTTAGAAGTTCAATTATATATTGATGATTTCGGCACAGGCTATTCTTCTTTGAGCCGCCTGCACACTTTTCCAACTGACGCTTTAAAGATCGATCGAGCTTTTGTCAGCCGCATGACTGAAGACGAAGGCAATGAAGCTATTGTACAGACTATTTTAATTTTAGCCACTCATTTACGCATGGATGTAATTGCTGAAGGAATTGAAACCATCGAACAGCTTAATTTGCTCAGATCGCTGAAATGCGAATACGGACAGGGATACTTTTTCTCAAAGCCGGTAGACACCATTGCAGCCACGCTTTTAATAGAAAGTCAACCAGTCTGGTAATTGGGAAGAAAAAATCAGGAATAAGGGAGGATCTGTGTTTGGGATTATAGACTTCGGTGTTGCATCTGCCCGATATCTGCGGTTTCTGGATCGATCGCCTGCATCTGGGTTTTGTAAAAAGCATTTTTTGTTTGAGTGGTGGGGCGATCGCCATACAAATGTTCGCGCACAGGTTGTTAATTTGGGCGATCGCTCTCAAAACCCGTGCAAAACGCCCGATCGAGCCAATCTGCAACCCATCGCCTCCCCACCCGTACAGGAAAAATGCTCTAGCCCTGCTGGACAATTTTTGATTTTAGCTCTTAAAGTTGAGTGTTACCTTAACTGAGAAACATCTAAAGTTGAAAATCCTATGAGCAAATTTGTGTTTGTGACCGGCGGCGTGGTTTCCAGTATCGGGAAGGGAATTGTCGCTTCTTCCCTCGGCCGCTTATTGAAGTCCCGAAACTACTCGGTCTCGATTTTGAAGCTAGACCCCTATATTAACGTTGACCCCGGCACTCTCAGCCCGTTCCAGCACGGAGAAGTCTTTGTCACCGAAGACGGTGCGGAAACCGACCTGGATTTGGGGCATTACGAGCGTTTTACCGATACTTCCATGTCTCGCCTCAACAGCGTCACCACGGGTTCGATTTATCAAGCTGTGATTAATAAGGAACGCCGCGGCGAGTATCAGGGGAGCACGGTGCAGGTGATTCCCCACATCACTAACGAGATTAAAGAGCGCATTCACCGAGTCGCAAAAAATACTAACCCCGATGTGGTGATTACGGAAATCGGCGGCACGGTGGGAGATATTGAGTCTTTGCCGTTTTTGGAGGCAATTCGCCAGTTTCGCAAGGATGTCGGGCGGCAAAATGTCTTGTATATGCACGTAACGCTGATACCTTGGATTCCTTCGGCTGGGGAGATGAAAACTAAACCGACTCAGCACTCGGTTAAGGAGTTGCGGTCGATCGGCATTCAACCAGATATTCTAGTCTGTAGGTGCGATCGGCCTTTACCTTTGGGCCTCAAACAAAAATTGTCGGAATTCTGCAACGTACCCGAAGAATGCGTCATCACGGCTCAAGATGCCAAAAGTATCTACGAAGTGCCTCTAATGATGGAAGAAGAAGGTTTGGCAGAACAAACCATCAATTTGCTGCAACTCGAACAGCGGCAACCCGATTTGACTCAGTGGCAAACCTTAGTCAAGCGGCTTTACAGTCCCAGCCACAAGATTGATATTGCTTTGGTTGGCAAATACGTGCGCTTGAACGATGCTTATCTTTCGGTGGTTGAAGCTTTGCGGCACGCGGCAATTGCGATCGGCTGCGACCTAAATTTGCACTGGATTAACTCAGAAGATTTAGAATCGGGAAATCTCGATAATTATCTCAAAGATATCAACGGCATTGTTGTACCCGGAGGTTTTGGGATTCGGGGAGTCGATGGCAAAATAGCGGCGATCGAATATGCTAAACAGCACAAAATACCTTTTTTGGGATTGTGTTTGGGGATGCAGTGTGCTGTGATTGAATGGGCGCGCAACACCGCCCAACTGAAGGATGCCAACAGTGCTGAATTTGACCCCACTACGGCAAATCCGGTAATTAATTTATTGCCAGAACAGCAAGATGTAGTCGATTTGGGCGGTACAATGCGACTGGGTTTGTATCCGTGTCGCGTCAACCCAGACACCCTCGCTTTCAAACTTTATCAAAAAGAAGTGATTTACGAGCGGCACCGCCACCGATACGAATTCAACAACTCCTACCGCAATCTGTTCTTAGAATCAGGTTATGCACTATCGGGAACCTCTCCCGACGGCCGATTGGTAGAAATGATCGAATTACCCAACCATCCCTTTTTCATCGCCTGTCAATTTCACCCTGAATTCCAATCTAGACCTAGCGCCCCCCACCCCTTGTTTCAAGGGTTTATCCAGGCGGCTAGCACCCAGGGAAAGCAGGATGTTTTAGAAACTGACTCTCGGGACTTGGTAGCGGGGAAAGTTGCCGGAAGTTAATCTCCTATCCTGTGCGATCGATTAGTTTTGATATATTAAGTGTCTGTAGGGACGGGTGAGTGCAGACAAATATTCACATAGGACAGATAGTTGATCGTACTCTCACCCGCCCAACCCAACAATAGAATTTAAGAGGGGTCTCATCTACCGGACATGATATCGGGCAGCATTCTTAACGACAGAAAAACCTCACCTCTGCCCTAACATAGGGTTTGGGGGGCTAGTACCCCAAGGCATAAGGGAAAACGTAAAAGGTAAAAAGCAAAAATACTTATATTTCTACTGAATTTTTTAGCTGTGATTTCAATAGTGATACCAATCTCAAAACACAATACAACGGCAGGTAGGAGGTCAATCCCCAAAATCATCTGTCATTCTCAATCTAAAATCGTTCGACTGAGCGTTAGCCGAAGTCTAAAATCTAAAATCTAAAATGGTATGAATTGTCAAACTATCATAAAATACCAGGAAACGCAGGTTTGAGGAGGGTTGTGTGGCTTACTGGAGCAAGTTTATTTATGAAAAAAATACATACATAATTGATCTTGACACTATTAGTGCTTTTTCGAGCGAACTGGATAACAAGCGCATCACATTTTGGCTGCCTAATAGCAGTCAGCCGATTATCCTGCATCCCCAAGGCAATCATGAGGCTTACAAGCAAGTTCTCGATTACCTCAAAAAAACCATCGATCGCAATTCTAGAGGTTCGTGGATAAAAATTTATTTTGACCGCAAGGAATTTGCGATCGATTTGAGTCGAATTAGCTGTTTTGTTTGCGAACAAAACGGTCGGCTAATCAGCTTTTTTCTGCCTGACAGCGCGACTAATATTATCCTCATGCGCGAAGGCAACTCAGACGATTATCAAAAAATTCAGGAATACATCAAAAATACGACGGGGCAGTCTCTGCCATGAAGAAGTCATCAGTTGTTAGTTGTTAGTTGTTAGTTGTTAGGAAAGCAGTTGTTAGTTGTTAGTTGTTAGTTGTTAGTTGTTAGTTGTTAGTTGTTAGTTGTTAGTTGTTAGTTGGCAGTTGTTAGTTGTTAGTTGTTAGTTGTTAGTTGTTAGTTGTTAGTTGTTAGTTGTTAGTTGTTAGTTGTTAGTTGGCAGTTGTTAGTTGGCAGTTGTTAGTTGGCAGTTGTTAGTTGGCAGTTGTTAGTTGTTAGTTGTTAGTTGTTAGTTGTTAGTTGTTAGTTGTCCGTTGTTCGTTGTTCGTTGTTATATCAAATCCTCTCTTCATTGGAATAACAAATAACAAATAACAAATAACAAATAACAAATAACAAATAACAGTTAACAGTTAACATCATGTATAAGTACAAGCAAAATTGATATTAGTCAATCAGTTATTAGTCATTAAAGCTAGCTGCCAAGCTAATTTTGCGGCGCCGGCCATACCTGCTTGATTGCCCAATTTGGCAAGCAATAACTGCAAATCTTCGCGAGAACTAGGTAGCACCCGCCGCTCAATTTCGGCTCTAACCGCAGGCAAGAAAAACTCTGCACCCGCACTAATTCCACCGCCGATAATAATAGCTTCCGGTGTTAAAACATAAATCAGACTTGCTAAACCGATACCGAGATAGCGCCCGTAATTTTGCCAATATTCTAAAGCTTTGGCATCTCCCGACTTAGCTAAATTTGCTAATTCTAGGGGTTCCAAACCAGTGTCGCGGCGAATTGCTTGTACGGAAATGTATTGTTCCAAAGAACCGCGATTGCCACTGTTGCACTCCGGGCCTTCGGGATTGATGGCAATTAATCCTAACTCTCCTGCCGCGCCTAGATGACCTGTAAATAGTTTGCCATCGAGGATAACTGCACCGCCGACTCCTGTTCCTAATGTTAGCAATATGAGGTTTTTAAAGTGCTTTCCTGCACCTAACCAAGCTTCTCCCAATCCGGCACAGTTCGCGTCATTTGCTAATATTGTTGGCAGTCTGGTTTTGGCTTCCAACCAGTCAGCTAGGGGGACGTTATGCCAATTTTTGAGGTTAATTGCGACTCTGGCTATTCTGCCGGCGGCGTCTGCTGGGCCTGGTGTGCCGATACCGATCGCACTTACAGCATTTTCGGCAGGATTTAGTTGTAAAATAGCATCGGTGATGGCAGCTAAGACGGCTTCTGGAGTTGCGGGTTGAGGAGTGGGAACTGTTAAAGATTGGTGACAAACACCATCTTCGCTAAATCTGCCGAGTTTAATTGCGGTGCCGCCTAAGTCGATGCCGATTACTTGTATCATGAGGATTTGAGTTTGTAGTGAGGACTTCAGTTTTGTTTAGTCCTATTTGATTGCGTGAAAATTACCGACGGAAGCGGTGCTTAATTGCTAAGAATATCATGCCGATCGCCCAACTCGACCAAAATGCTAGATATAGGCAAGTTCGGCCATTCAATTTGTCCTAACTAACCGTAGTGTGGTTGGAGAGCAATTGCTTAGTTGTCAGATGCAATCGCGCTCTCAATGATACCAAGCTTTCGCCTCTCAATCTAATTTCAATTCATCCGGGCATACCTGACGCGCCGCTGCGATTCCCATCCCCAGAAAAACCTAAACCATTCCCAACAAACACCGCCTCAATCACATTCCCATATCCAACATCATCCTCAACCACCGGTAGCGGAAATCGCGTCAAAATCTCCCGCCCAATATCCCCCGCCACCTGCGACAATTCCCCGCTACCCATTCTACCAAACAAACCCAGCCTGCGCGCCAATTCCTGCAGCGAAGCCACCACATCCGCAGGGGCGGTGGATGATGCGTGCGTCTCCTCCTCAAACAATCGAGTTCCAAACCGTCGCAACCAACCAGCCAATTCACTATCTTTAAGCCGTTTTGCGATTAAAAATCCCGCGACATCCCCTCGACTCCAGCCAGCATTTACCCCTTCCAGAATTTCCATAAATTTCGATTCGTATTCCGCGTCTGTGAGGGTGGGGCGG
>NZ_JADEWT010000097.1 GCF_015207505.1 Tychonema sp. LEGE 06208 | reverse complement strand
GGGGGAGATTGGGAGAGGGGGAGATTGGGAGAATTTCTATTTATAGCCTTCTCAAAAAGGCGAGGAGTTGAGATTTTAGATTTTAGATACTTCGGCTTGCTTCGGCTACGCTGGCTCACAAGTCGCGAGCATACAAGTTTTAGACTTGAGATTGGGGAATTGGGAGATTGAGGAATTGAGGGATTGAGGGATTGAGGGATCAATACCTCATCGAGAGTGAGAACTGCTATATCTCTTTTTTCTTCTTCGTTCTTTTTGCCCGATCGCGAAGCCGTTATAGCCCTCTTCCTTCTTCTTTCTTCCTCTTCCTGATGACCAATGACTAATGACTAGCCTTCGACTTCGCGAGCAGCTAAAATGACCAATGACTAATGACCAATGACTAATGACCAATGACTAATGACTAATGACTAATGACCAATGACCAATAAGACTAAATGACTAATTCGAGGGCCCGACATTCTGCGGTGGAGCGGCCACTCCAGGCCTGGAATTGGTATCAGTGGGTGCAGGCGAAACAGGAGGAATGCCCAGATTCGCGCCAGAGTTGCTAGGCTGCCCAGGAGCTGGTAGAGGGGATTGAAACTGATTGGGATTGAACTGCTGTTGCCCCGGAGCTGGCAGAGGGGATTGAAACTGATTGGGATTGAACTGCTGCTGCCCCGGAGCCACAGGAGACGGCAGCGGTTGACCGATATTGCCCGAAGGTGCTGCAGGAATGCCAGAATTGGGAAACGACGGATTTGGCTGCGGGGAAGCAGCCGAACTAGGAAGAGTGGCCAGGGCAACTCGATCGCCCCCTACCTCGCGTAATTTGTCTAAAACCTCTACCACTTTGGAGTATCTAGCATTTTGAGGGGCGTACAAAACCGTCAATCCCGTAGGATTTGTGGTGTGGAAACTCTTTAAAACTCGATCGAGCTGTTGGTAATTAACAGGCAATTGGTCGATATAAGTTTGCCCGAAATCGTCAATGCTGACAATCAGCATTTCTCGCATCTGCGTTTGTCCCGTCTTCGCCTTCGGCAAATCGACATTAATCGCCTGCTGGCGAGTTAGTTGCAAAGCCGCCAGCAAAAAAAACGTCAGAATGCAAAATATCACATCAATTAAAGGCACCAGTTCAATCCGAGCCTCTTCACCAGGAGTATCTAAGTTAATCTTCATTAGTTCTCCATCATTCTAATTATTAGAAAGTGTATCTTCACCACGATCGGAACCTTTCAATTTTGGCTCCCGCTTCCGCTCTCCCGATTCTTGAGAATTGAGAGAACGCTTGTTCACACCATCCGAACCAAAGGAAGAATTGTTGTGTTCTGTATCAGGCGATCGACCTTTAGCATTAGCCACCGGCCAGTATTGCCTGTAAAGCAATTCCAGTTCATTTCCGGCTCGGCGAAATATTTTTGCCTGGTTGAACAAAAAAGCTTGAAATATCCGATAAAACACCAAGGTAAAAATTGCTACTACCATCCCAGAAGCAGTAGTGATCAGCGCCTCGCCAATCCCCAAAGTGACGCCACTCGTGGCCGCCGTACCGATGTCGCCGAGACGGATGGAACTGAGCGAGTTAATCAAGCCCAAAACTGTTCCCAGCAAGCCCAGCAAAGGGGCTAGAGCGATCGTAGCTTCTAAGATTTTGTCGCCGCGGCGCATCGAAGCCAACTCTTCATCGGCTGCAGCTTCGAGTGCGAGTCGAAATAAGTCTGGTTCAGGATTGTACAGGCGCAGGGGTGCAGATAGAAATCGCCCGATCGGCTGTCGGTTAGCTTGTCTGGCCATCTCGTTAGCCGCCCCCCAATCGCTGCGGGCAGCTTCGAGAATGCGGTTAACTATCAGCTTTTCTTTGCTCAGGAGGCTCGCCCAGAACCACAAGCGTTCGATAATTGTACTCAAAGATAGAATCGATAACACCAACAGGGGCCACATGGCGGGGCCACCTTTTTGAAAAAGTTCTTGAATAGTCACAATCTTGTTGCTCCTGCAGTACCCGCTAATTTTTGCTTCTGTTCTAATTTTTTTAACAAATTCTCGGCTATTTAATTTTAGCTATTAATGTACTCAGGGACTTACCCTCTCGCGATTAAAGAAACCGAGTCTTGCTAGCGAGGTGTTGGGCCACAAAGAATTATCTTATCTCGTGTCCGGTCCATTGACCCATTTCGCAATTGGTTCGTAGTGGGGACTTTAGTCCGCTCCAAGTTGCGGATTAAAGTCCCCACTACCGACGGTGTTAGTTATGGTAGTCGATCGCCCGCGATCTTGCTCTATCAAATCGGGTTGCTGGGTAAGTCTTGGTACTATTTGGGGCTTTTTTAGCGGGCGATGAGAGAGCCGCTACCTCCTCAGAATTCCTCTAAATCTTCTTGACACATATCTTGCAGCGACTGGTGTTGCAGGCGGCGCGAAGAGCGGCGATATTTTTTAGTTAGCAGTTTCGGTTCGTACTGCTGCGTACCATCCGACTTGGTTTGCTGCTTCAAACTCGATTCGGCGCTGCTGGAGTTTTGCAAAGCTTGTTGGCGGACGATCGCCTCTTCCAGGAAACTTAAGTAATACTGGTAGCGTTCCCAAGATCCCCGCACCACACAGTTAGGCTCGTCTCGGTGCGAACAGTCGCTAAACTGACAGCTACCCCCAGCCAGCCTCTGACGCGCTTCTGGGAAATATTCAGCTAACTCCGACGGATCGCATTCTAGAGCCGGCTGATTAAAGCCCGGAGTATCCGCCAACAGTCCGCCACCAGGGAGTTCAAATAGTTCGACGTGGCGAGTCGTGTGGCGTCCGCGGCCGAGTTTGCCAGAAACAGCGTTCACTCGCAGGTTAAGCGCCGGAATTAGTTGGTTGATCAAGCTGGACTTGCCCACTCCAGAAGGGCCGCAAATAATCGTTATTTTGTCTGAGGTGCGGCCCTCAAGCAAATTCGGCAACGGATTTTGTACGGAATTTAACGCATTTAACGGAGAAATAGAATTTGCCTGTAGGGAGTTATCCTCCAAAGGCAACATACAACTATCTATATTGTCCGATAAAGGCTGAAAAACTATTTGTTTGACATAAATTGTATTTTGTAAATTAGCCACAGCTTCCTGGACTCCTAATCCGCTACGAACACTAATAAACATGGGTTCGTAGCCCCAGCTTGAAAGCCGATCGCGCCACTGTTCCAATTCTTGGGGCGAAATTAAATCGCATTTGTTCAAACACAAATTCACCTCTAAACCTGTAGATTCTGCCTTGACTAAAAACCGAGTTAATGATGCGGGGTCTAAATTCGGTTCGGCGAGGGCAAAAACTAGGAGAATGCGATCGGCATTAGCTACAGGCGGGCGGTTGAGTTCTGTTTGGCGCGGGAAGACTTCAGAAATTGCACCCCGGCGGTCAGTCCAGTCGGGTTCGTCTACCACCACGCGATCGCCCACCATCACCTGTTGATTAATTTTTTTCAGTCGAGTGCGGCGAGTACACAGCAGAATTGGAGCATCCGCCAGGGCTATATTTTCGTGAATCCCGGCGGCTGGATCTAACCTGACTCGGTAAAAGTTAGCCTGAACAGCCACTACAGTACCGACGATCGAGGAGGAATTCAGACTCATCCTGCTTCCTGGTTTTCTGGGCGCTGCACCTTCATCGCAAAAAAGCCCGCATCTGGCTCATCCGCGACAAACTGCGTTTCTAGAATTTGGTAGCCTTCCATTTTCAGACTGTCGGGCACTTGTTCGATCGGCTCCCCAGCATCCAGCCACACCTCCAAAACAGCACCCGGAGCCATTTGCTCCAAGCGCAGTTTAGTGCGGACAAAGTTCAAAGGACACGGAGTCCCCCGCAGATCGATTTTGGCATCTGGGGATTTGGGATTTTCAATTTTGGATGTTGAATTCATAATGCGTTTTAGATTCTCAAATTTCTCATCTCAATTCTTGAAAGCCTTATTTTATCGTCAACAAATTGACGAACAATTATTCTACCGCCGATTTTTGACACCAATTGGTGTCATTTTTTTGAGGACTCTTCCCACAAATTGACGAACAATTATTCTACCGCCGATTTTTGACACCAATTGGTGTCATTTTTTTGAGGACTCTTCCCACAAATTGACGAACAATTATTCTACCGCCGATTTTTGACACCAATTGGTGTCATTTTTTTGAGGACTCTTCCCACAAATTGCCGAACAATTATTCTACCTGTACAAAATGAGCGCAATTGCGCTCACTTTTTTGAGAGAGAATTAAACAAAATGCCAACGCATTATTCTACCTGGGCAAAATGCGTGCAATTGCGCGCATTTTTTTGAGAGAGAATTTAAAAAATTGCCACGGAATCATCAAACAAGAAAATTTGACACCCATTGGGTGTCAAATATTTGCTTATTTCTGAAACAAATTGCCTAGAAATCCTTCCAAGCCACCTTTACCAGTACGATCGCCCTTCAGCTTAGCAAGCTGCATCAACAACTCGCGCTCCTCAGCCGTCACCTTAGTCGGAATATCAATAGACACCGCAATCAAATGGTCGCCGCGACTGACAGGATTTCCCAACTTCGGCACCCCTTTTTTCTCCAGAGTCAGAACAGTACCAGGCTGAGTTCCCGTAGGAATCAACAATTCCGTCGGCCCATCTACAGTTTCCACTTCCAAGCGACAGCCTAAAATTGCTTGCAAGTAACTAATTTTCACTTCCGAATTAACATTAATGCCTTCCCGCTTAAATAGCGGGTCTTCATTCACCGCCAAGAACACGTAAAGATCCCCCGGCGGCCCGCCCAGTTTTCCCGCATCCCCTTCATTGGAAACGCGCAAGCGAGTACCGTTGTCAACCCCAGGCGGAATAGTGATTTTCAGCTTTTTCATCACTTCTTTCTGGCCCCGACCGCCACAAGTTTCGCACTTGTCTTCAATCACTTGCCCGGTGCCGTTGCAACTGGGGCAAACTGAAACTTGAGTAAAGCTGCCGAAAGGAGTGCGAGTAGCGCGGCGGACTTGCCCGCTACCGGTACAAGTCGAACAGGTTTGAGGTCTGGTTCCCGGTTTTGCACCAGTCCCGGTGCAAGTTTCGCAGGTTTCTAGGTGTTTGATGCGGAGTTCTTTGTCCCCACCAAACACTGCTTCGCGGAAATCCAGCCGCAAATCCAGTCGCAAATCGTCGCCGCGCACCGGGCCGCTGCGCCTGCGACCTTGTTGTTGACCGCCCGCACCCGTGGAAAACCCCTGGAAGAAGCTTTCAAAGATGTCAGCAAAGCTGTCGCCGAAGTCTTGGAATCCAGGTGCGCCTGCACCGGTCACGCCTGCTTCGCCGAAACGGTCGAAACGGGCGCGGGTTTCCGGTTCCGAGAGTACCTCGTAAGCGCGGTTAATTTCTTTGAACCGCTCTTCAGCACCAGATTCTTTGTTGACATCTGGATGGAACTTGCGAGCTAGGCGGCGGTAAGCACGCTTAATTTCTTCTTTGTCTGCGCTGCGAGAAACGCCTAATATTTCATAGTAATCACCGGCCATAAAGCTGCTTGCCTGGAGGTAAATAACAAAAAGTGTACGAAAAAAAAACGGGCAACCTTTCCTGAAATTACCAATTAAAAGTTAAAAATCAAGAATTAACAATGAGAATTTTTAACTTTTAATTTTTAGCTTTTCATCTCTAAAGGAAAGGATTCATCTCATCAACTTCAGGTTCTGGAACCTGTGTTGTTGGTTCTGACTTTGGTTCCGGCTGTCGTTCCGGTTGTCGCTTTGACTTTGGTTCCGGCTGTCGTTCCGGTTGTCGCTTTGACTTTGGTTCCGGCTGTCGTTCCGGTTGTCGTTCCGGTTTGGGTTCCGGTGGCGGTGGAGCTTCCGGCGGAGCTTGGAGCGCCACCAGCAGATCCGGGGTCAGCGAAATGCTGTCGTCGGTAGCTGCAACCTCTGTTGGTTGTGAAATCGTCTCGCTTTCAACCTCTACTACTGACGGGGCTGCGCTGCGAGCTTGCTCGTAGACTGCGGTACCGAGCGAGTATAGCAGTTGCTTGAAAGCTTCGATTTGCTCGGCTAGTTGCTCGGTTGTGATGTCGGGGTTAGCCATCCCGGCCTTCAAAGTTGTTGCTGCTGTTTCGGCTGCGACTTTGAGGTCGTCGCCGAGCAATTGCGCGTTGGTTTTTAAAGTGACACCACAATTATAGACCAGCGTGTCGGCTTGATTTTTGAGTTCGGCGAGTTGAACGCGCTTGATGTCCTCCTCAGCGTAGAGTTCGGCTTCTTGGCGCATCCGCTCGACTTCGGTTTCGCTCAATCCTCCTGTATTGGAGATTTGGATGCTTTGTTCTTTTCCGGTTCCCTTGTCTTCTGCGGCCACTTTGAGAATGCCGTTGGCATCGATTTCAAAGGTAACTTCGATTTGAGGTACGCCGCGGGGGGCTGCGGGAATGCCTTTGAGCAGGAATTTGCCGAGACTTTTATTGTCTTTAACCAATGCGCGTTCGCCTTGGAGTACGTGAATTTCTACCGAAGTTTGCCCGTCCGCCGCCGTGCTGTACATTTGCGATCGACTGGTGGGGATAGTTGTATTGCGATCGATTACTTTGGTGAACACCCCGCCGAGGGTTTCGAGTCCCAGGGAGAGGGGTGTCACGTCTAGCAGCAGCAAATCTTTGACTTCGCCGCCCAACACTCCGGCTTGAATTGCCGCGCCTACAGCTACAGCTTCGTCGGGATTCACGGATCGATCGGGAGAAGCGCCACCAAAATACTTGCTAATTGCCTCTTGAACTGCCGGAATTCGGGTTGAGCCTCCGACTAAAATAATCCTGTCTATATCTTTGGGGGTCAGACTTGCGTCTTTGAGGGCTTGAGTCACCGGATCGATCGTCGCTTGTACCAAATGACCCACCAGTTTTTCAAACTGAGATTTAGAAAGATCCATTTCTAAATGTTTCGGCCCTTTTTCATCAGAGGAGATGAAGGGTAAATTAATGGAGGTGGATTGCGAGAGAGAGAGTTCAATTTTCGCTTTTTCTGCAGCTTCTCTGAGGCGCTGCAAGGCCATTTTGTCTTTTGAGAGGTCGCTGCCTTCTTGAGTGCGGAAAGCTTCTACCAGCCACTGAACTATGCAGTCATCAAAGTCATCTCCGCCGAGATGGTTGTTACCTGCGGTGGCGTTGACTTCAAAAATTCCGTCTCCCAGTTGCAGGATCGAAACGTCGAAAGTACCGCCGCCGAGGTCAAATACCAAGATTTTTTGTTCGATATTTTGCTTGTCGAGTCCGTAGGAAAGGGCGGCCGCCGTCGGTTCGTTGACGATCCGCAGGACTTCTAAACCAGCGATCGTACCGGCGTCTTTAGTAGCTTGTCGCTGAGCGTCTGTGAAGTAAGCTGGCACTGTAATCACGGCTTTGGTAACAGGTTGTCCCAAATAAGCTTCAGCATCTTGCTTCAGCTTTTGAAGTACCATTGCCGAGATTTCTTGGGGGGTGTGAACCTTGTTCCGAATTTGGACGTTAACGGTGTCGTCTTTGCCTTTGATGCAGGTATAGGGAGTGCGGGATCTTTCTTCTTCCGTGTCGTCCCACCTGCGTCCGATAAATCGTTTGATGCTGTACACAGTATTTACAGCATTTGTTACAGCTTGCCGTTTGGCTAGTTGACCGACCAAGCGATCGCCCCCTTTGCCAAATCCTACGATGCTCGGAGTTGTGCGGCCGCCCTCGGAATTGGCGATCACGACGGGTTTACCGCCCTCTAACACAGCTACGCAACTGTTAGTCGTGCCTAAGTCAATTCCAATAATTTTTACCATAGCGCCTCATAAAACTTTGTAGGATGTTTGCAAACCTCCAACTACAAGTTGGGGGATGAAAACCGACTCAGCTTGTTTTAACAAGCACCACCCGACCGGATTTGTAGGAAATAAACTTGATATCCTAGGGCCAGATATAAAGACCGATCGATTTTATATTTTAGATTGAAGAATTGACTCCACAGATTCATGTGGGATCTCGCACACAAGTCTAAAATTTGGGAATCGATACTACACATACCTGTTCCCAGAAAAAATTCAAATATCGGCCTTGGTTCCAAATTTTTATGAGGTCAGTCATTCCCTATCGCAAATCACCAATCGAAAATGGTATGAGTCGGGGGGAAGGTACCCGTTTTTGGACGGGTTCAAACATTTTTCCGAATTTGTTGAAAAAGCGCCAATCCGCTTTTAGTCCAGAGTTAAGAAGTTACTGAGCCTGCCGCCTTCACGCCCCCGAATTCTCTTCGGGGGTTAGTGACTTCGAGGAATGCAGTAGGTTGTATCCCGATTAACTTTCCGAACTATCGGGATTTTCATCTGAGGCTACCACAGATATCCCAGGCGCTGCAACCTTCACTTTGGCGTGTCGCAAGACGCGATCGCCCAGAATGTAGCCGCGTTCTAGTTCTTGGATGATTGTTCCTTCCTCGTGTTCGTCACTTGGTTCGCTCAGTAGAGCTTCGTGGAAGTTGGGGTCAAACTGTTCGCCTTCGGGGCGCATCGGAGAAACCCCGATTTGCTTGAGGCTATCTACCATATGCTTGTAAACGCTTTGGTAGCTTTTGTGAATGTTCATTTCACCGTCAGTTTGGGGCTTGATGTGCGATCGAGCGCGCTCGAAATTGTCGATTACCGGTAACAGGGTTTTAATCGTGCCACATCTTGCCTGTAAATCCAACTCTTCTTTTTCCTTTTGGGTGCGCCTGCGGAAGTTTTCAAAATCTGCTGCTAGGCGGAGACTTTGATTTTTTAGCTCTTCTACTTGAGCGGATGCGGCTTGCACTTGAGTTTTCAAAGCCTCTTTTTCATCTCTCGCCTCGGCCAGTTCCCTCTTCCAAGACTCAGCCCCATCATTTACAGCCGGATTGTTGGTGGAACCGCCCGTGAGAGCATCCCCGGAGGCGTTTGGCTTCGAGTCACCCTGAGCACTTTGATAAGCTCGAGCAAGTTCGAGTTCCCAATCGGCCGATTCGTTCGAGTTTGCTGGTGCTGGCGGAGTTTCGCTTGCCATTGGCGAACCCTCGGGGGTTTCCCCAGTTGAGCCAGGATCTAGATCTTGCTGTTTTTCCTCTTCAATCATAATAGCTGCGCGACAGAACCCTATCAATTCTAGCAGATACACTTAACCCGGTAAATCGAGAGAACTAGAATTCACTCTGTATGGCACCCTCTAATTTATAGGATATTTCGCGCCTTTGTCGAAACATCCGTCCAAGCTTTCAATAAAATCTTGAAAGTGTTGTTTATATCTCTACCGATAACAGGAGCCAGCAACAAACCTTTTGTTGGAGCCTTGTTTGGGATTAATGCGATCGCATTTAAATCTTTTTTTAGAGTATGAGTGTCAAGTCTAAATTTATACTATCCCTGGCGATTTCCCATCGCTAGCAGACCGGGTTTAGCCTGTCTCAGTGCTTTTCAAACTATTGATTTTGCAATGTCTCCCTCTGCGATGAAAGTTGGTACAGCACTAAATTTTATGTCAATTTAATATTAAATTGCTCTCTTAAAACTAGCTTTTACTCTTACATTTTATTGCTTTTTTGTGAGAATTATAGATTCAAAAATTGCTTGGAATCACAGTTAAATAACGTAAATCAATCTAATTGCTCTAGGCGGAATTTGAAGTAAGTTGTTGGCCGGAAAACAGGAAGCATTTATCCCTTAATAAAAAGCCTTTTTAAAAAAGTGCTATTGCCGCGATCAAATTATAATATCTGGTTTGCGGGTTAGAATTCGAGTCTAATTATAAAACAAGAGTTTTAGAATATTAATGCTACGGCATCAATACTTGCAATTCGAGGTTGTTGAAAGATTTTTGACAATCTAATCGCCCACGATTTTATATCAAAATAGTGTTTAATCTTATTTAACGGATCGAATACATTGTTAGTTTTGATAAGATGATAAAAATTTAATACTTGAGGATATTAATATAATAAAACATTTCTTATTAACACTTATGTTTGCAGTTGAGCGCTTTTAGGAAGCCTTTACCTGCCATAAAAATGGTGGCACTGCTGGTTTAAATTATTTTTGATACTGACATTTAAGATTTTAAATATGGGAATATTTAGAAATGAAGATTATAAAAATTATATCTTGAGATCTGGATTGGAAATCTGTAAATACGAGGAATATCTAATTAGGTGATTGCCAGGATTTGTGAATCATCAAGTTTGAGTGACAAAGGTGGGATATCAAGGTATAGCGTTTCTCTAAAAAGTGACGTACAGGTTGAGATTTTGGATACTTCGGCTTGCTTCGACTAGGCTGGCTCACAAATCACGAGCGTACCAGTTTTAGATTTGAGATACTTCGACTTGCTTCGGCTTCGCTGGCTCACAATACGCTGGCTCACAAATCGCGAGGGTACAAGTTTGAGATTTGAGATTTTAGATTGAGGGATCGAAACCTCATCGAAAGTGAGAACTGCTATATAATTAGAGTAATATTTGGCGACCCAAAACTAGAGCTGCTCAAAGTAGGCGCGATCAAAGTGCGATCGGGCGATCGCAGATAATTAATCAAAATATATCTCAAAAGATCGATCGACCCCTTAGTCAAAGCTATCATCATTAACAAGCACATAGCCGAGCTTGAACCTAGTACAGACGCACCGCGCCTGCGAGGGCCCGGTCATTTGACCAAACAATTTGCGAATATAAAACGATCGCACAAAAGCGACACACCCCTGGGTAAATCCCCAAGTGATGTGCCACGAGGCTATAACCAGAGTATCTCGCGGGTTCATCCGGTAACTAAACAAAGTCGGCACTCCACGAACAATATCTGATGGCAAGCATCGGCAACCCCCTCCAAACTCTCGTCAATTTGTAGACCAAAGTTAGAGCGGACTACGAGCTTACACTTGACATATACGGATTGAGCCATCAAATCACAATAGCTCATCCATAAGCAAAGCATACGGGGGTTAAAAGCCCGCGTTGGTTTTCCTCTCAGCACTCTTTGTGACTGAGTTTCCCACCTATTGAGTGTTTTTCTATGACTAACGCATCCCAGGGGCTTCGCTCCACATCGATAGTTGCTCTGAGCACTTTTACTCCGGCTCTCAACAAGATGATTCAGTCGGGTTACGTCAACAGCGACCAACTGAAGCAAGCTCAAATTGATAGCCGGAAGTCGGGTAAGCGGTTGACGGAGGTATTAGAAGCGCTTACCGGGCAGCCATTGCCACCAGAATTGCTGCGGCTTTATAAAAAGCAGCAGATGTTTGAAAGGAAGATAGTCTACGGCGTTGAGGCATTTGACCCGGAGATGAGCGCCCTGTCTAACGAGCAACTCGGAGTTATGCTCGACGGGTTGAAGATTTCGATCGACATTTGTCACCAAGGCCGATTTTTACCCGTAGCCAAAACGGAAACTGAGCCTCCGGCGGTTGTAGTGGCAATGGTCGATCCCGACAACCTCAATGCTCAAGAAGATTTGCGGCGGATTTTGAAGCCTCACGGCTTGAGTTTTCAGCGCTTGGTGATTACCCCAGACGACTATCAGGATATAACTTCGGCCTATCAAGACGACCAAGTTAAAGTAGCAGCCAAAATAGCAGAAGCCGAAAAGCAGAGAAAGCTGGAATTAGGGGAGGGAGATTTTGGCGAACTCTCGCTCGAAGAGGAGAGTGCGGATCAAGAAGACCTAGCTAACACCTTAGACGATGCTGAAGCAGCTCCGGTAATTAAGGCCGTGAATATCATTTTGGCTAAAGCTTTGTCGGAAAAGGTGTCTGACATCCACGTAGAACCTCAAGAAGAGTTCATGCGGATACGGATGCGGAAAGACGGGGTGCTGCAAGAGTATTTCCGGTTTCCCAAGCAGGTAGTCCAAGCGATTACGGCTCGTTTCAAGATTATTGCCAACCTAGACATTGCCGAACGCCGACAAGCTCAAGACGGCCGCATCCGCCGGGTGTTCGAGGGACGCACGGTGGATTTCCGGGTGAACAGCTTGCCTTCGCGGTACGGCGAAAAAATTGTGCTGCGGATTTTGGACAGTTCCAGCACTCAGTTGGGTTTGGGTTTGTTAATCTCCGACGAGGAAACTTTGGCTTTAGTCCGAGAGTCTGCTAGCCGTCCGTTCGGGCTAATTTTGGTGACGGGGCCGACGGGTTCGGGCAAGTCAACTACTCTGTACTCGATTCTGGCGGAACGGAACGATCCGGGGGTTAATATCAGTACGGCAGAAGACCCGATCGAATATGCTTTGCCCGGAATTACCCAATGTCAAGTAATTCGGGAAAAAGACTTGACTTTTTCCAACATTCTGCGGGCATTTTTGCGGCAAGACCCTGACGTGATGCTGGTGGGGGAAACGCGGGACAAGGAAACTGCAAAAACTGCTCTGGAAGCTGCTTTGACGGGACACTTGGTGCTGACGACGCTGCACACCAACGACGCAGCCGGGGCAGTCGCGCGTTTGGCAGAAATGGGCGTAGAACCGTTCATGGTTTCGGCCGCTCTGTTGGGCGTATTGGCTCAGCGTCTGATGCGGCGCGTTTGCGACAAATGCTGCATTCCTTACCAGCCTACTGCCGCAGAACTCGGTAAGTACGGTCTGTCGGCTTCTCAAGAAATTGATCTGACTGTTTACAAAGCCAACACTGTACCGGTGGAGGAAAGGAAGGAACTCGCAGAACGCGAGCAACTTTGTCGCAAGTGCGGCGGCCTAGGTTACAAAGGACGGGTAGGGGTTTACGAGTACCTGAAAAATACTGAGCGGCTTCAAACTCTGATCACTCAAGGAGCTCCCACAGAGCAAATTAAGGAAGCAGCAGTAGAAGAAGGGATGAAAACTTTGTTGGCTTACAGCTTGCAGTTGGTGCGAGAAGGCGCGACTACCTTTGAAGAAGTCGAGCGGGTGACATTTACTGACTCGGGTTTGGAGGCGGAAATGAAAGCTAAACGCAAGCAGGGACTTACCTGCAAAACTTGTCGGGCCGAATTGAAGCCCGAGATGCTGGATTGTCCGTACTGCTTGACACCGCGCTTTTTGGATTGATTCAATAGTCAAGAGTCAGTAGTCAGTAGTCAGTAGTCATTAGTCAGTAGTCATTAGTTAGTAGTAGTGATTAGTTATTGGTAGTAACGGCCAACTGTCAACTGTCAACTGCCCACTGCCCACTGCCCACTGCCCACTGCTCACTGTCAACTGTTAACTGAGTTAAATTAGTCAATAACTATCAACTCGATCTAGGAGAGGTATCTATGGGTCTGATGATTGAAGACGTACTGGAGTCCCTGGTAGAGCAAGGGGGTTCGGACATACACATCCAAGCGGGTGCGCCGATCTTCTTCCGAGTCAGCGGTAAACTAACTCCTCAAGCCCAATACGGCGACATTCTGTCTGCTGAGGAAGTGCAAATCCTGATTTTCCAAATGCTCAACAATATGCAGCGCAAGCAGTTGGAAATGGAGTGGGAACTCGACTGTGCTTACGGTGTGAGAGGATTGGCTCGGTTCCGGGTCAATGTCTACCGGGAGCGGGGTGCTTGGGCTGCTTGTATGCGGGCTCTGGCCTCCAAGATTCCTAACGCAGATGCTTTAGGCGTGCCGCAGGTTTTGCGGGACATGACGGAAAGACCGAGGGGTATGTTGTTGGTGACGGGACAAACCGGTTCCGGGAAAACTACTACGATGGCTGCTTTGTTGGATCTGATCAACCGGACGCGGGCAGAGCACATTCTCACAGTTGAAGATCCGATCGAATACGTGTTTCCGAATGTCAAGAGTTTGTTTCACCAGCGTCAAAAGGGCGAAGATACTAAGAGCTTTTCTAATGCGCTCAAAGCAGCCCTGCGGGAAGATCCTGATGTAATTCTGGTGGGGGAAATGCGCGACTTGGAAACGATCGGTCTGGCAATTTCGGCGGCAGAAACTGGTCACATGGTGATGGGAACGCTGCACACTAACTCTGCCGGTGCAACGGTCGATCGGATTTTGGACGTGTTTCCACCGATTCAACAGCCCCAGGTTCGCGCCCAGGTGTCTAACTCTTTAGTCGGAATTGCTAGCCAAAATTTGGTAGTGAAAATTGGGGGCGGCCGTTGTTGCGCTATGGAAATCATGGTGAATACTCCAGCTATGTCTAACTTGATCCGGGAGGGTAAAACTCCAATGATTTACTCCCAAATCCAAATGGGAGCGAAGTTGGGTATGAGGACGATGGAAATGGCCTTGGCTGAACTTTACAAAACCGGGAAAATCACTTGGGAATCGGCAATGGCGAAGGCTTCTAAGGCTGACGAACTCCAACGCTTGATTGGCCCGGCACCTGTTGGTGGAGCCAAGGTAGGAGCTCATTAATTCCGTCAGTAGTCAGTTGTCATTAGTCATTAGTCATTAGTCATTAGTCAGTTTGCTGTTGGCCCTTGTTATTAATTATGGGTAACAACTAACAACTAACAACTAACAACTAACAACTGACAACTGACAACTAATTTTTAATAATTTTTCAGAGGTGAGCTGTGGCTACCAACGTTGTCCGCGAAAAACCGAAAGGTAGTTTTGATTTCAGTGCGATTCAGGAGCAAATTGAGTATAACTTTACCAGTCTTACTGTTAAAGATATGGCTATTTTTGCTCGTCAGTTTGCCGCTATGTTTAATGCCGGGGTGGCGATCGTGAGATGCCTTTCCGTGCTGCACGAGCAGTGTTCTAATGCGAAGTTGAAGCGGGCGCTCAGGAGCATGAATGCTGACGTACAGGAGGGGATCAACTTGGCAGAGGCGATGGCTAAGTTTCCTGATGTTTTTGACCAACTGTTTATCAGTATGGTGGCGGCGGGAGAGGTCGGTGGTGTGCTGGATGAAACCCTAGACCGTCTGGCGCTGATGATGGAAAAAAATCACAAAACGGAGGCGGAAATCAATTCGGCGATGTCTTATCCGAAGACTGTGTTCTCTATCGCGATCGTGATTTTTTTCGCAATGACCATATTTCTGCTACCAACTTTTGCGAAAATTTTTAAGGATATTGGTGCAGATTTGCCTGCTTTTACGGTATTTATGTTGGCAATTAGTGCATTTTGTACGGCTTGGCCTCCGATCCAACAGATAACAGTTATTGGGGTGATTATAGCGCTAAAATTTGCCTTCGATATGTACTACAAAACTCCAATAGGCCACCTGCAAATCGATCGGATTGCGATGAAGTTACCGATTTTTGGAGATTTGATCGAAAAATCTGCTGTGGCTCGGTTTTGCGTGATATTTGGGTCGCTGACGCGATCGGGCGTGCCGATTCTCAATTCGTTGGAAATTGTGCGAGACGTGGCCGGGAATCAGGCGATATCAAATGCGATCGAATATGCGAGACAGGAAATTCAAAGCGGCGGCATGATCAGTATTGCTTTGCAAGAACAGCAAGTTTTCCCGTCTTTGGCTATTCAAATGATGGCAATTGGTGAGGAAACTGGGGAACTTGACAAGATGCTGATGAAAGTTGGCGCTTTCTACGAAACGGAAGTTGAAGAAGCAGTAAAAGGACTTACCAGTATGCTAGAACCTCTGATGATTGTTGTCGTCGGTGGTATCGTAGGTTCGATTTTGCTGTCGATGTATTTGCCGATGTTCGCAGTGTTTCAGAAGCTGTAAAAAATAGTCAGTAGTCATTAGTCAGTAGTCATTAGTCATTGGTTTTGTTTTAGGATCGAAAACTTAATAACTTAAGCACCTCCTACAGTCCTCTCTCCAGAAGCAGCGAGATAGAAGGAGGCAGAGCCTCGCCTATCTGCATTACCAGGAAGAGCCTGGTAACGAGCAATACGAGCAATTGTTTAAGTTATTAAATTTTCATTCCTTAGTTTTTAATACTGTTCGGTCAGTTGTCTGGTATTGGCTAAATTTTTAACTACCAATTACCAATTACCGCCAACTAATGACTGCTGACTAATGACTGCTGACTAATGACTGCTGACTAATGACTGCTGACTAATGACTACTGACTAATTAATTGATTTAAAATGTCTGTCAAACAATCATATTACGAGGCCTTGCTAGCAGAGTACAGCGAATCTTCTGCCGCGATCGCCCTGCTGAAAAAATATCGGCTGTACATGGAAATGATTCCGAGTATGCGCCGGCCTAACGAAAGTTTAATTAGCATTCCTTTGCCCATTGCGCGCTTGCGGGACGGGGTTTCCTATGCGGGAAGCGGGGGGACTAGCATATCGCCCGGACAGGCGGTTTGTTTGCCCTGCGATTTGGCGATTTTGATGTGCGATCCCGAATGGAAAGTGAAAATTGGAGTAGAAATTTTGATTTTCATTCATCGTCCGGGCGAGGATTTTTCTGCTTTGTTGGGTCGCTGGCGGCAGTCTCAGGTTTGGCTGGATAATGGTTACGAATGGGTGATGCCGCACCGCTACAGACACATTTTTAGTGATGAAGCTGAGGCTGTTCATCCGCTATTTGTGTTGTTTGAGGAAACGCCCGATCGCATTCAGCGCGGTTTGATGGCGGCGGGTTTGCCGTTTGTAGTTGAAAGTTTTGATTTGGCTGTTGAGGAAGTAGAGGATGAAGAGTTTCTCGGTATCGCAGAATCGGGGACTCTGGGTGAAGAGAGTTATGAGTTGTAGGCTTGTGGTGCGATCGCCTATAGCAATCCTATTTTATGAAGTAAACTATAGCGTTTTTCCTGGCTGTGAGGTACACCGGATCGCGGGAATGGGCCTCGCGGGTACGGGAGGCTGGTGCGTACTTCACTTTTTTGAGAACCGCTATAGATTTTTTTTCAACAAACCGCCGATCGCACTCTTGGTACCGAGAAAGAGAAATGAACCGCAGAGAACGCAGAGAGCGCAGAGGGGAGAGAAAGAGCAGTTTAGAATTTTATTTATATGAGTATAATTTGCTATTAAACGGAAGTTATTGAGATGAGATTGTTAAAATCCTGGCGTTTAGTTTTATTAGGTTTATTTTTTGGGATGGCTGTAATTCTATCAAATTGCAGCACTACTTCAAACACGGTTAGCAATAATTCTCCAACTGGGACAACTCCCGCCGCCGTTCTACCGGGTGCTTTAGTTTACGGTGCGGGCGGGCCGCCTGTCAATCTGGAACCGGGAAATATTACGGATGGCAATTCGGTGATTGCGATCGACCAAATTTACAATCGCTTGACTGATTTTAAACCGGGAACTGTGGAACTCGAACCGAGTCTTGCTACGGAATGGTCGAGTTCCACGGATGTCAAAACTTGGACTTTTAAATTGCGATCGGGAGTAAAGTTTCACGACGGGACGGATTTTGATGCGGAAGCTGTTAAGTTTAATGTCGATCGCTGGTGGGATGCCAAAAATCCTGACGGTTATCGAGATTCGGGGAAAACTTATCAAATTTGGAAAGACTTTTTTGCAGGATTTAAGGGTGATAAAGATTCCCTAGTAAAGGATGTAACGGTTGTTGATAAATCTACGATTAAGTTTGTTTTAAATCGACCTTTTGCTGCCTTTCCTGCGGCGATTGGGTCGGGTTATTTCGGGATCGCGAGTCCGGCGGCGGTGAAAAAAGCGGGGGCTAAATACGGCACTCCGGGGTCGCTGGCGGTGGGTACGGGGCCTTTTGTGTTTAAGGAATGGATATCGGGCGATCGCATTGTTTTAGAGAAAAATCCTAATTATTGGAAAACTGGAACGCCGAAAGTCAATCAGTTGGTAATTCGGTTTGTTGACGATCCGGCGGCGAGACTGGCTCAATTGAGGGCCGGTCAACTTGATTTTACTGTGGATTTAACGCCGGATCAATTGAAAGAGGTGCAAGCGGATACTAATTTAGAAACTGTTTTGCGTCCTTCTTTTAATGTGGGTTATTTAGCGTTAAATCCGAGTTACGCGCCTTTGTCGAAACCGGAGGTGCGGCGGGCGATCGCCCAAACAATCAACAAGGAAGCCATAGTCAAAGCTTTCTGGGGAGAACTTGGCAAATATGACTCGCAATTTGTTCCGCCTGCGGTGAATTTGGCGCAGTCAGACAAAGTTAAAGATTACGAATTTAACCCGCAGCAAGCTAAAGCAATGCTGGCGAAGGCCGGTTATCCGAACGGTTTTGATTTGGATTTGTGGTATATGCCGGTCAGCCGTCCCTATTTTCCCACGCCGAAGCCGATTGCTGAAGCTTTGGCGGCGGATTTGAGCGCGATCGGGATTCGGGTAAAGTTGCTGACAAAGGATTGGTCTGCTTATTTGGCCGATCGGCTAAAACCTCCCGGATTTCAAGCTTTTATGATGGGTTGGACTGGAGATTATGGCGATCCAGACAATTTTTATTATCCTCACTTCGGGCCTGGTTCCACGGCGGATTTGGGGAATTGGAAAAATCCGAAAGTTCTGGAACTTTTGGATCGGGGAAGGGCGAGTGGGGATAAAGCAGTTAGGGCGAAAATTTATGCGGAAGTTAGCGAGATTTTGCATGGGGAAGCTGTACGTTTGCCGATCGTACATTCCCAGCCGCTTTTAGGGAAACGCAAGAATATTCAAGGTTGGATTCCGAGTCCTTTGGGGTCGGAGTCTTTTGAGGAAGTGAGCAAAAATTGAGAGTTTAGATCGAGACACCTCTCCGGGGTTATCATACTTTACATGAATTTACCTTAACAAACAGTATGGAGAGCAATCAGCAACCTGCAAATCATCAGCCACAAATTATTTTGATTACCGGGAACATGGCCGCCGGAAAATCAAGTGTGGCGCAATCACTTGCCGAACGGTTGCCCAAAAGTGTCCACCTTCGCGGCGATATCTTTCGTCGCATGATTGTGAACGGACAGGCGGAAATGGCGTTAAATTTGTCAGCAGAAGCATATCAGCAGCTTCAACTGCGGTATCACCTGGCAGCAATGGCAGCGCGACACTATCTCCAGGCTGGTTTTACGGTCGTTTATCAAGACATCATCATTGGTTCGGCACTGGCTGAGGTACTTGCCACTTTCCACGATGTGCCGTTGTCCGCGATCGTTCTGTGTCCGAAGGCAGAAGTTGTAGCCGCACGGGATGCAGCAAGATCGAAGACCGGATATGCCAACGAAACAATGGTTTATGCCTTCGATCGCATTCTCCGTACCGAAACTCCTCGCCTTGGCTACTGGCTGGATTCAACCAATCTAACGGTAGAAGAAACGGTCGATCGAATTTTGGCAAATTTGCAAGGTGAATGAGCTCAACTGATGTTTCAATATATTGTTAAACGTTTGCTGGGACTCTTGCCAGTCCTTTTCGGAATCACTCTGCTAGTATTTATGTTTTTGCATTTGATACCGGGAGACCCGGCGACAGTGCTTTTGGGAGAACGGGGAACTCCCGAACAGGTGGAAATCTTGAGAGCGAGATTGGGTCTGAATCAGCCTTTACCTTTGCAATATTGGGCTTTTTTAGGGAGTTTGCTTCGCCTGGATTTAGGAAATAGCATTATTAGCGGGATTCCGATAATTGATGAAATTAAAATTCGCTGGCCTGCTACTTTAGAACTTTCGGTGGCGGCGATGTTGGTGGCAGTTATTATCGGAATTCCGGCGGGGATTTTGGCTGCTGTTCGCAAAAATAGCTGGCTCGATAATCTAACTATGAGCGGTTCCTTAATAGGCGTATCTTTGCCAGTCTATTGGTTGGGATTGATGTCGATTTATTTGTTTGCAGTTTATCTGAAATGGCTGCCTCCTAGCGGGCGGATTAGTGTAGATTTGGGGTTTGGTTTTAAGTCGATTACGGGTGTTTATGTTTTGGATTCTTTGCTGAGATGGGATTTCGTTGCTTTCCGGGATGCGATCGCCCATCTCATCCTTCCCGCCTTGACTTTAGGAACTATCCCCCTAGCAATTATCGCTCGCATCACCCGTGCTGCTATGCTGGAAGTGATGCAGCAAGATTACATCCGCACGGCGCGGGCGAAGGGTTTGCCAGAATTTTGGGTAATTTTGAGACACGCTTTGAAAAATGCGTTTTTGCCGATCGTCACAACTATTGGTTTGCAGTTTGGCACGCTTTTAGGTGGCGCGATTCTGACTGAAACAATTTTCTCCTGGCCGGGAATTGGTTCTTGGATTTACAGCGGAATTCTAACGCGGGATTACCCCATTGTCCAAGGAGGAGTAATTTTTGTGTCTGTGACTTTTGTATTGATTAATCTGGCGGTTGATATTTCCTATGTTTTTTTCGACCCAAGAATTCGCTACCGTTAATTAGAGCCAATAACAATCTTGAAACTATTTTTAAACCTCTCTATTGCCTCTATTTCTCTGCGTTCTCTGCGCCTCTGCGGTTCATAAAAAAAATCTTATTCACAAATCAGAGACGATTAATAGATCCAATAGAAAACGCTTGTTTGACATCGGGACGCAGCAGGTAGTAAATACTAGCTGCTGCAAAACCCAAAGTTAAAAAATTGACTGCTGCACCTGCGCTGCCAAACAGTTTAGCAATTTGCGACAAAATGGCGATGACATGGATAATTAATGTTCCCGTCCAAGCCCAACTTTTGAGTTGAAACAAACCCCAAGTTAAGACTAAGGAAATAATGCCGATAATTAAAGCGATCGCAGCAAAAATTGCAATGAATCCGCCGATTACTGTGCCAACTTTTGCGCCACCGACAGCCGCACCGAGACCGCCAAAAATGCCAGCAAATAGTAAGATAAACAAGCCGTCAAGGATACTGAATATTCCGCTAATTAGCTGCAAAATTGCCAGAATTGTAACGCTTTGAGGACGATTCATTTTTGGTGTTTTCCATTTTTAAGGGATTTGCAAAATATTTTAACCTGTTGCGGGCACGGGGCAGATGTATTGAGGATTTAAGCTTGGCGATCGCGAAACCGGGTTTATGAGAAGAGTCTTCATATTGTGCCGTTACGAGCTTAAAACTGCCCGATCGCCCTGGGATTGCTGTGGCGCAACCAAGCGCGCGGTCGATCGCACCCCGAAGAAAGCCTTCCCATAGACTGAGTTTGGCGCGAGGGAAGTTTGGGCCCGCATCTTGAGACTGAAAAAGCTTAACATTTTTTAATAAGCTGCAATAATTAGCTATAATTGTTTATAGGTGCTGGTTGGGGAACTTTTTTTAAATCACCCGATCGGATGAGTCTCAAAGACGATGCCAAGCATCCGTAAAAATTTTACCTTTAAGGTAATCCTGAGATTAAATTAGCTGGTAAGTCGGTATGATAGTTAGTCCTAAAGAGGAAACTGCTCAGGTCAAGGTGGAAGATTCTCAGATTGCAGACACCAAGGCCCCAGAGACGAAAATTGCAGATAATAAAACCGCCCAAAAGCAGTCTCCAAAGAAACCCGCACGAAAGCCGAAGCGGTGGGCGATCGGTTTGGTTGCAGCCGGGTTGCTAGCTGTACCGACTACCTTATACATAGCAAAAAGTCGATCGCAGCCGAAAGTAGATGCGATCGCCACAATGACAGTGCCGGTGGAAGCCCAAAACCTCACGGTGCGGATCACGTCCAGCGGCACGGTGCAGCCCGTACAGCGCGTGAATCTCAGCCCCAAAGGCTCCGGGCGGATCGCAGAATTATTTGTCGAACAGGGCGATAAAGTCGAAGCAGGACAGATCGTGGCCCGCATGGAAAGCCGCGATGTAGAAGCTCAACTGGCTCAAGCTAAAGCCCGCGAGGCCAGCGTGCAAGCCAAACTCGCCAAAATTGAAGCCGGGAATCGATCGGAAGACATCGCCAGCGCCCGAGCGCGCTTAGATCAAGCCGAGGCGACTCTGGCTCAACTCCAAGCCGGCAGCCGCGTCGAAGAAGTAAACCAAGGGCGAGCTCGTTTAGCCCAAGCTCAAGCTAATTTGCAGCAACTGCGAGCAGGTAGCCGCATCGAAGAAGTAGGCCAAGGGCGAGCTCGTTTAGCCCAAGCTCAAGCTCGCTTAGCAGATGCTCAAACCGGCAGTTCAAAACAAGAAATTGCCCAAGCACAAACGCAAATTGAATCGAGTAAAGCCCAAGCCGAACTAACAGCTAAGCGGGTGGAACGTAACCGCCCGTTAGTGCAAGAAGGCGCTCTTGCTAAAGATAAACTGGATGAATTAATCAAAGAAGATCGCACTGCTCAAGCTAAATTAACAGAATCTCAAAAACGCCTGCAACAACTGCAAGAAAGTCGGCAGTCGCAAATTAAGCAACTGCAAGCTGCTGTGGACGTTGAGCAGCAAGCATTAAAACAGTTACAAAACGGCACGCGATCGGAAGGAATTGCCAAAGGCGAAGCAGAAGTTGCCGAAGCAAAAAGCAAATTAACGCAACTAGAAAACGGCAACCGTCCAGAAGAAATCGCTAAAGCCGAAGCAGGAGTTGCTGAAGCAAAAAGCCAATTGGCTGCCCAAGAAAACGGTGCTCGCCCGGAAGAAATAGCTGCCGCTAAAGCTGATTTAGCCGAAGCTCAGGCTCAAGTCCGCTTTCAAGAAGTGCAGTTAGAAGATACGAAAGTTCGCGCTCCTTTTGCGGGAATTATTACCCAAAGATACGCGATTCAAGGAGCTTTTGTAACTCCGGCAACTTCGGCATCGGAAGCTACTTCGGCAACTTCGACATCGATTGTCGCTTTGGCTAGAGATGTGGAGGTTTTGGCGAAAGTGCCGGAGGCAGATATCAGTCAAATTAAACCGGGTCAAATAGTTGAAATAGTGGCTGATGCTTATCCCGATAAAGTGTTTAAAGGCCGCGTTAAGTTAATTGCGCCGGAAGCTGTTAAGGAACGAGATGTAACTTTGTTTCAAGTGCGAGTTGCCATTGACTCTGGCAAGGATTTCTTGCAGTCGGGTATGAACGTAGATTTGAGATTTGTCGGTCAAAAGCTCAGCAATGCTTTGGTTGTCCCGACGGTGGCAATTGTGACCAATAAAGGTCAAACAGGTGTGCTAGTTCCCGATGAGAAGCAGCAGCCGAAGTTTAAGCCTGTGACTGTTGGATCGACTATTGGTAACAAGATTCAGATTTTGGAGGGTGCTAAGGCGGGCGATCGGGTGTTTACTGAACTTCCTGCTGGTAAAAAGTTGGAGGATATTATCAAGAATCAGAAGTAGTCAGTTGATAGTTGGCAGTTGGCAGTGGTTAGTAGTCAACAGTCAACAGTCAACAGTCAACAGCCAATCTAAAACCTAAAATCTAAAATCCAAAATCGACTTATGGATATTCTTGAAAGTGTCAAAATGGCTGTCACAACTTTGACGGCAAACAAACTCCGCAGCAGCTTGACGATGTTAGGAATTATTATTGGTAATGCCTCTGTAATTTCGATGATTGGTATCGGCGAAGGAGCTCAGACGTTTATTGCGGGACAAGTTAACTCTCTGGGTTCAAATTTGCTATTTATCATTCCCGGAAGTCCTGAAGCCCAAAGTCGTCCGGTGATTCCGCCTCAGACTTTGGTGTTGGAAGATGCAGAGGCGATCGCATCTCAAGTTCCTTCCGTCCAAGAAGTTTCACCAACTCTCAATGATAGTCAACTCGTTACTTACCGCAATAAAAACGTCTCATCTTCCATTGTCGGAACCAACCCAGAATTTCTGACAGTCAGAAGCTTTGATGTTGCCAAAGGTAGATTTTTAAGCAAATTAGATTTAGAAAGACAAGAAAATGTGGTTGCTTTAGGATCGGAAGCAGCAGAACAATTATTTGGCAATACACAGCCGATCGGTCAATACATCCGCATCAAAAATTCGACTTTTCAAGTGATTGGTGTGATGCAGTCCAAGGGTTCAAGTTTTGGCGACAATCAAGATATGAATGTTTATTTGCCGCTGACAACAATGGCAAATTTGATCGTAGGTAGATCGTCTCCTTACGGTACTAAAGTAACATTTATTTCGGTTTCAATCAAAGATGAAGCTATGATGCAGGCGGCTCAATTTCAAATAGAGAATCTGCTCAGATTGCGTCATAAAATTACTAAAGAGGATGATTTTACTGTCCGAAATCAGAAAGATTTAATGAAGACTTTGGGCAGCATTACTGGTGCTTTGACTCTGATGTTGGCTTTTGTGGCGGCAATTTCGCTGTTTGTGGGCGGCATCGGGATTATGAATATTATGCTGGTTTCTGTGACGGAACGCACGAAGGAAATTGGACTGAGAAAGGCGATCGGTGCTTCAGGACAGGATATCTTGATTCAGTTTATGATTGAGGCTGTGATTTTGTCGGCTGCTGGTGGTGCGATCGGCACTGGATTCGGTATCGGCGGTGTGCTTTTGGTGTCTGCTTTCACTCCTTTGCAAGCTAGCGTGTCTCCAGTGGCGATCGCCCTTGCAGTCGGTGTTTCTGGCAGTATCGGCTTATTTTTCGGCATCGTACCTGCAAAACAAGCTGCTAAATTAGACCCGATTGTCGCATTGAGAAGTGCTTAATTAGTCATTAGTCAGTAGTCATTAGTCAGTAGTCAGTAGTCATTAGTCATTAGTCATTAGTCATTAGTCATTAGTCAGTAGTCAGTAGTCAGTAGTCATTAGTCATTAGTCATTAGTCATTAGTCATTAGTCAGTAGTCATTAGTCATTAGTCAGTAGTCATTAGTCATTAGTCATTAGTCATTAGTCAGTAGTCATTAGTCAGTAGTCATT
>NZ_JADEWT010000096.1 GCF_015207505.1 Tychonema sp. LEGE 06208 | reverse complement strand
GGATTTGACAATTTTTGATTGTCATCAAAATATACAATGTTTATTTGCACAACAGCTTACCTTTAGCAGATTCATAAATAAATCCTGCCTTTAATAATAGGCTTTTCAATTCCCTGATTTTTCTGGGCATCTCCTACTTACCATTCCTCTCTATTTCTATTTTGCAGCCTTAGCTGCCATCAGTTTGTTGTACAAAGCCGGATCGCTGGTTTGTAGAGGTTGAGGCATGGCATCAAATGCAGCTTCTTCTGCGGCTAGGTAAGCATCGATTTCAGCGCGGTTGGCTAGATAAAAGGCGATCGCCCCATAAACCTGTTCCAGTGTCAGTAGTGGGAAAGACTGAACAATACTTTCTGGCGATAGTTCTTGACAGAAAGCATAGGCGATCGAGTCAAGAGAAATCCGAGTTCCTTCAACCCAATAGGCATCATTCCGATACTCTATGTAAGTTTTAACTGCTACAACTGGCATAATTTTTTTTGATTCTAACTACTTATTATTGTAGGCGGATTCGATCGAGTTCGTCTGGAGTAAAATTGCGATTGACGAAGAAATAAGACAGCGATCGCCGATCGATTGACAAAACCTCCGCTTCTGTGTTTTACTGCCCGCGTCCTGGTTTGCAATCTACGAAACCTAATGCTTCTGTGCCCTTGAAAACTGGCGATCGCCATTTCGATTGTCGCTGCGATCGGATATTCAATTTTCGCAGCACGCGCGATCGAAGCCTCTTGAATTCGTTCTGGCAAACGTCCCAAAATAACTTCGGCATCAGCAGGAGAAAGTCGTTCTTGAAGTTTGGCTTGCATGGCATTCACCTTTGGGTTGGAATTTGATAGATACATTCAAGCCACTACCCAACTCAGATTTAGCGGTCTAACGGTGCCCATCACCCGCCGCAGATAACCTTTGCATCACAACCGATCGACTCTTGGCGGTCGGTGTGCATGGGCGTTGTTAGCTGGCTTTTGGATAAACTGGTTCCACTCATAAATTATCTAGATCATCTCTTGAGACTAATCCCCATTCTTCGTCATATACAATAGTTCCTTCCTCAACTCCGTTTACCAATTGCTCAAACCACGATCGGAAGCTTGGTGCTTCTACCTCTCGACTTCCAGAATCATGAATAAACTCTATCACTTGTCCTTGTGTACCATTTTCACCGGGATCGAGGTCAAGACACGATCCATCTCCACCTCCATTAGATGTAATTGGAATCCATTTCGGTATCCACCAAAAATTCTTGACCAAATTATCTAGTCGATCTCCTTCAGATTCATTAATCCAATCTTCATCATAAACACCTTTTAATATTGTCCATTCAGCACGGACTGTAGTGAAAGAAGAATCACTTATGATGCCCAAAGAAAGCAGGGTTCCCGAACCTGTCAAACTAGGGGATTCTTGATTTTGTCCATTATGAATCATACAAGAAGCAATATAGTCGTCAGGGAGCTTGATATTCAAAATATTTTGAATCGCTTCAATTTCTTCTAATGAAGCGCCAGGGTTAAGTGTTTGAATGGCATCGGGAATATTTTGTTCCAGCCAATTTTCAAAACGATGCCACAAATCATTCATATAAATAATTTAAGAAATCTACAATTTTTATCACTGTCCATAATGAGCTTGATTTCAATCGCTGGGCAGGATATGGGCATCTCAGAAATTAATTAATAATTTCTCCTTTATTATTGGCTAACTTTTCACGCCATTTTTGGAGTTCATCAGGTGTTTGTCTCACCCAATCTGTTACTTCGCCAACGATTTTTAATGGTGCTTGGGAGCGATATGAGCGTGTCGGATTGCCCGGAAATTTTTTGTCTGTAACATTCGGGTCATTTTCAAACCCCCCTGTCGGTTCAACGATATAAACACGTTCACGTTTATCGCCTTTTGCTAATGCAGCAGCTAGTCCCGCCCCATTAACAAGGGCTGTGAAATAAATATGATTCATTTTGAGTTCAAGTTTGTAATTAGAACTGCCCCCTGCTGTCAGCAAATCGCCAACCTGCAAATCTGCTTTCGTCCCATGATAAAAAGGGCCTTTGTCAGAAGGTTTATCCTTAAACGAAGTTGCTAATTCATAATTCTTTCTTGCATTGTCAGGGTCGCTTAAGTCCTCATAGCATTTGGCAATGTTTGAATATAGAGAAGGGAAAGCACTCTTAACACTGTCGTTATTTATTTTTAATGCAAATTGCAAAGCCGTTTCGAGCCATTTTAATTTTTCGGAGACATTTTTTTGATATCGAGCTACATAATGGGCTGAAATAAATTTCTCAAAGTCGTATGTTGCTTCGTTCCAGGCTTGAATAAACAGTTTACTTGCTTCTTCTGGCTGGCCTTTTTCTTCCATGCCCATACCTTGAAGACAGAGTTTAACAACATTGTTATTCGGGTTGAATTCCATGATTATTTTATCTCGTAATTGTTGTAATTTCGATTTGGCTGCTTGTCCTTAGTCCGTTGAAGTGCATCGCAACTACCGCTAACTTATGTTGGCATTAGTTAAAATTGTTTGAAACCTTTCCCTCTAGCTTACCTCATTTATCGATCGCCGCAAAAGCAAACACTGCTTGGATAGATTCAGGATTAAGCGTTGGGTAGTTTTCTAGAACTTGTTGCTGCGTCCAACCTTCTGAAAACAACCCTAGAACAAACTCTACTGATATTCGTGTTCCCTTAATTACAGGCTTGCCAAGCAGAATTTTAGGATCTGAGTGAATGTGTGCTTTCCAGTTCATAACCAGTTCACCTCTATGGGATTTTCATCTATTATGAGTATAGTTAAGATTTTAAAATTAACTGTCACTGGCTTTAAAGGTTCATCAAGGATGGTGTAAGTCATGCCGATTTATTTGCCCGCCCGGTCATGTATCGATCGAAAGTTGTGTAGTCTCCAGCTTTGTAGTCAGCACGGGCAGCTTCAATTTCGGCAATGTCTTCTGGAGAATCTTCCTCATTCGCAAATAACTCAGCTTCCAAAAATTCCCCTATCTTGTATCTTTTAGCAATTTCCAGCGACGAAATAGCTTCCAGCAATGATTGGAATGAGATGTCTATTTTCACGGTATTCTCAGCCATCAGAACTTTATTCCACTTTTTCTTTTACACTTTTACTCACTCTTTTTTTAACCGCAGATTCATGCAGATTAACGCAGATTAACGCAGATGGGATAATGACTATTGCCACTATTTTACCATAAACAAAACCCGCAAGGTGCGGGCTTTATTTTAAGAACTTCAATTTAACAGAAGACTACATCACAACTGTACTAATCAAAGTTTGCACATTTTGCACAACAGCAGCAGTAAAATTGTGAGTCGCGGGCAAACTGTCAACCACTATTCCCGCACACAATAGCATCAGGTACAGAATAGAGTATTTAAAGAGCGATCGCGCAACGTTCTTATCCTCTGGAGTCTGCAACAGCAACCAAGCCTTTTGAGCAAAAATAGCACCGAGGAAAATCGCAGTACCCGCATACACCGGGCCCGCTAAATTCAGCGGATAGACTAGCAGCAAAGTTGTAGGAAGCATCAATAAAGTGTAAATCCAAATTTGGCGGGCTGTCTCTTCGTCGCCTTCAATTACTGGCAACATCGGTACCCCTACTCCCTCGTATTCATCGCGAATCATCATTGCTAGCGCCCAAAAATGCGGCGGTGTCCACAGGAATATAATCCCAAATAGCAGCCACGCACCCCAACTCAAATCTCCTGTCACCGCAGCCCACCCAACTAAGGGAGGAATCGCCCCTGCAGCACCGCCAATGACGATGTTTTGCACGCTGTGGCGCTTCAGCCAGTGGGTGTAAATTAAGACGTAGAAAACTATGCCGGACATTGCTAACAAAGCTGCTAATAAGTTGGCGACAACTGTTAGCAATGTAAAGGATATTGTCGCTAGGACGATCGCAAATATCAAAGCATCCCGCTTCTTGACACGCCCCGAAGGAATCGGCCGCCACCGGGTGCGCTCCATGATATAGTCGATGTCGCTGTCGTAGATGCAATTAATCGTATTCGCCGACGCGGAAGCCAAAGCGCCTCCGGTAATAGTTGATACCAGCAATAGCGGATCTACTTCTCCCTTCGCAGCCATCCACATTCCTGCTGATGTGGTAATTAACAGCAGCAATATAATTCTCGGTTTTGTTAGTTGGTAGTAACTTTTCGCGACTTGCCCAAGGTTTTCGTGGAGGCGGGGGCTATTGTTTGTAAGAACTTCTTGCATTGGTGATTAATTGTTAGTTGTTAGTTGTCAGTTGTCATTGGTTCCTAGGGGCGGGTTTTACGCGAGATATTTGCTGTAGGTAAAAGCATTAATAAACCCACCCATCTTAGTCTGTGCAGGCGGACTTTGTTTGACAAGGAGCGGTTTCAACCGCCGATTAATCAACCCGCCCATTTCAAGCTGATAAAACCCGATCGCGCCACGCTAAAATGCTAAAAGCTACCAAGGTTCCCAGCAAGGCTGCGCCGACTGCTTGGTGGGCGACTGTCAGCGGTTCTACTTGAAGGTGCAGCCGGAAAGTTGCCAATCCCAAAACTAATTGAGCAATCAGACAAACACTCGCCCAATTTCCTAATTTTCGCAAGTTTGAATTCAGTGCTGGTTGTCGCCAAGCCATGACTGTTACTGCTAAAGTTGCTGCAGTAGCGGGTACGATGCCGGCGATGTGGCTGTTCATTACCGAACACAATTCTGACGAACCCAAACATTGATGTAGCGCCCATCTGGAGCCGACTAACGCTCCTAGCAGGCTTTGCAGGTAAACTAACAGTGCCGCGATCGAACTTACCCATGCTAATTTGCCTGTATTGCCTGTAGCTTCGTAGGGTGTCAGCATAAAACCGATCGCCAGCAGGCTGCAAAAAAACAGTAAAGCGGTTCCCAAATGAGCGGTAACGATGTCAAATCTGAGCAGTTGTGTTACAGTCAAGCCGCCCAATACGCCTTGAAAAACTATTAAAAATACTGCCCCAGCACTGGCAAACGGCACCCATGAAGGCAGGTGGCTGCGGTAGAACACGGAGAGTCCTAAAAGGGCGATCGCGCTTAAGCCAATTGCCACTGCGTCCAATCGGTGAAACCACTCTAGAAATACCTGCAAATTCATCTGTGCTGCGGGTATTAATTGACCGTAGCACAGCGGCCAGTCCGGGCAAGCGAGCCCCGCATTCATCACCCGCGTAGCGCTGCCTACAGCCATCAACAGCCAGGTTGCGATCGCAATTTTCCACACTAGGCCGCGGATAATATCTTTTGGCTGCCACTGCACTCCTACTGCTGCGTTTGGCTCCTTTAAAATTGAATTTGCCATGAAATTTACCTTAGCCTTTGTTATCGATCGAGCTTAATTAAATATTGAGGTTTTGCTTGGGCCCAGCTTAGCCGAGCTTAACACTCTTTTTCTCTGACCAACCGTCATTTTTACTACCTTAGCGACTCTTTTATCCAATTAGTTTGTCTTTAGATATTTTTCAACTTTCCTGTTTATATTACAAAAGATTGCAGGATTTTTGCTAAACTTCAAAAAACTTTAATCTTTTACCTCCCTCCTCGATCGCTGACAACTCTCCCGCTGCCTGAGTTTCGCCGAAAAATAAAGATATAATTAAGAAAAACACAAGATGAAATAATTGTGATAGAACCAGTTGAAAAGTGTTTGCCAAAGACTAAACAGCATAAAAAAATTATAAAATATCAGTTGTATCCCGCTTTCTGCCTTCTTGCCGAGCGTTTGAATCTCAAGCCTAAAATATAACACTGTGCAGCCATGTCCCAAAAAAACGAAACCGCTGTTTTAGCATTATCGCTCCTAATTACGATCGGGCTAGCCGGCACAGGTATTTGGTGGCTGACAAGCCGCGGCGGCATCAATCTCGGAGGTTCATCATCCCAAAATCCGACAGTTTCTAAGTCCCAGACGGGCAATTCCCCGCAGTCAGAGCAAGCAATTGGGCAGCGTCTGAGTGCCGGACAAAAACTGTTGATTTCCGATCGAGCAACCACAACCAAACAAGCAGCAATACAGGCTTACGCATCTGGAAACTATAACGCAGCTATTTCCGATTTACAAGCTTCGCTCAAAACCAATCGCAACGATCCCGAAGCACTAATTTACCTCAACAACGCCCGCATCGGCGATCGAAAATCCTACACAATTGCCGCAGCGGTTCCCATTGGTACGGATATCAATGCCGCTCTAGAAATTCTGCGGGGTGTCGCTCAAGCTCAAAATGAAATCAACCAAAGCGGCGGCATTAACGGTACTCCATTAAAAGTGCTAATTGCTAACGACGACAACAACCCAGAAATTGCTTCGCAAATTGCCAGCGCTTTGGCAAATAACTCGGAAATTTTAGGAGTAATCGGACATTTTGGTTCCGACACCACCCTAGCAGCCAGCAAGATTTACCAGCAAAATCAATTAGTAGCAATTTCTCCGACAAGTACGTCAGTCCAGCTTTCAGGAATTGGTAGCGATATATTTCGGACAGTACCGAGCGATAGGTTTGCAGCTAATGCTCTTTCCCGCTATATGCTGACCAAATTGCCAAAGCAAAAAGCGGTGATATTTTTTAATTCTGCCAGCAGTTACAGCAAATCTTTAAAAGATGAATTCACGACGGCAGTTTACGGAGATGGCGGACAAATAGTATCGGAATTTGACTTTGCTAAGGGCAATTTTAATGCTGCCGAGAGTGTTAAAAGCGCGATCGCCCAAGGAGCAGAAGCGATCGTATTAGCAGCCGATACAGCCACGCTAGACAAAGCTTTGCAAGTAGTGCAAGTAAACGCCCAACGCCTGCCATTACTAGCAGGAGACAGCGTTTATACTGCTAAAACACTGCAAGTCGGCGGCGCGGCAGCCACAGGTATGGTGCTGGCTGTTCCTTGGCATATTCTCGCAGATCCGCAGTCAAATTTTCCCGAAACATCCAAACAACTTTGGAATGCAGAAGTGAGTTGGCGCACGGCTTTAGCCTACGATGGGACAAAAGCATTAATTGTCGGTTTAGAGCGCGATCCGACTCGTACCGGGATTCAAAAAGCTTTATCAGCATCAGATTTTTCGGCAACAGGAGCATCGGGCCAGATTCGATTTTTACCTTCGGGCGATCGCAATCGAGCCGTTCAGTTAGTAATTGTTAAACCCGGAAATCGCAGCAGTTACGGTTACGATTTTGTGCCGCTACCCGCTTTGTAAACTATTTGCGATCGCGAAAGGTAGATTATAATATTCATTGGTAAGTTCTAGGGCTGGTCAAGCAGAAATGCTTACAAGAGTTATATCAATTCCGGCTGCACCGGAATGATATAGAGGACACGGCACTGCCGTGTCCCTACCACGATCGATTGTAGGGACACGGCACTGCCGTATCCTCCGTTTCTTTATATCATTCCGATGCTAACGGAATTGATATTATCCGCAACTAGAAAACTTGTATGGTAAAAGATCGGTTTCATGGTGTTGTTAAGACTGGTTTACAAAAGGAAGGTTGGCAGATTACGGCTGACCCCTATCAAATTAATGTTAGAGAAACCATTTGACATCTTTGAGTTTTTGGGTTGGGTGACGAGAAATATAAAGATCAACTGGTTTCTGAGATTTACGCGGGCGAAAAACCTGGTATTCTTGGAGTTTTTGGTTGGGTGACGAGAAATATAAAGATCAACTGGTTTATGAGATTTACGCTGTCTGAGACAAACCGGGTTTTTGACCTAATTTTAAAGAGAATTTACCACAATAATACCTTTACCGGGGCCTTCCTTAATTTCAACCCTAGATACTTGTCCACTACCGGCATAAAATGTTATTTCTGCTTTTGATCGAGATGGCATTGATTCCCAAACACCATCGTTTGAAAACTCCAGATTAGTTATGAACCCATCATCCCAGCGAATTGTAATTTTGTTGGAATTCTGCTTAATCGAACAGCCTATTGTTTCTGCTTGTGGTTGATTCTGTCCGTAAAAACTGCATTTAGAGCGATAATTCTCAGGATAGCTTTTGGTTTCGGCTTGAACACCGACACTCAAACCAGTGAAAGATGCTAGGAGCAAATTTCCCACCAAAACTGCTTTATAAAACAAAGATGAATTGAGTTTCATGGATTGGGTAATTTTGCTAAAAATAACTAACTTTATGTTACTACAATAATCAGACTGTGAGATGTAAATCACGATCTAACACTGAGATGTGGTTAAACTTGCGAAACCCCGATCGCCCTAACCGATCTGTTTCTCTCAAAAACAGCCCTCGGTTTCAAAGCAATTCTCAACAACAGCCACAGCGATCGCCATTCTCCGGGAGTTTCTTGCCGCTTCCACTGGCCGGGGCGACAGTACAGCATTTCGATCAAACAGCGGCGCTGACTAACACTCAGGCGATCGAAGGCAATTCGCACAGTCGGAAATTCCGCAAAAGTGCACCCAGCAGCATCCCGAAAACTCGACTCCAACTGAGATTTATCGCCAACCAACTCAATCTTAGCCACAGGAATAAAACATTTCTCTTCCATAATTTCCAGAGTCGCCGACTCGCAATCAATCAAAAATGCTCTCAAACTAGCCTCAGTGTCCAACTTTAAAACAGGCGGTGCCAGCCAATTTCTCGCTTTAACTGCTGTGGGAGCGATCGCTCTTATTTTACCCTGCGATAAACTTGTTTGAACGGCATAGTTGGGGAGCATTTCTGCTGCGGCAAAACTCTCATTACCTTCTTTACCTTTCACCGCAAAACTCGGTCGCTTTGTCAGAGCAACTTCAGCGCCACTTTCCGAAATTACAGTAGTTATTCCCCACAAAGTTTCACCGCCCACATTCAATTGTACAACCCTCCGTAAATTGAACCATTCATAAATATCCGGCTTAGGAATATCCACCAAAATCAGCAGCGCTATCCCCAGCATCAACAGGTTATAAACGCTCCAAATCCAGCCCAAACTCACACCTTTTAACAAATCAGCAGTCTCGGATACTGTCTGTACGCTGCTCCAGTTTCTAACTAAATTAATGTTTAAATTGTGCCACAAACTGAATGCTGTTGCGGCGAACAAAACAATCAAAGGCCATCCCAAATTCCAGTTAAAATTAAAGCGATCGCTCGCTATTCCCTTCGGTGTCACCTTAAACCCTTTATCAAAGGGCTTGACCATGGCACTCACCACCGTTACTGCTAAAGGAATACACTGAACAAACGAGTATACATCCGAAAGCAAAGCCGATCGCGATCTGCGGTTCAGCCAAGAAAAAACCGTAACTTGCACCAAATAGTAAGGTAGGAAAAAGTACAGCAATTCCCGCGCATTTGTCCGCAAAGGAATTATGCCCAAAAACGAATAGGCTAAAGGCATCAACAGAAACAAAACCCTGGTTAAACTGGTAAACCAGTGCAGCAATCCTTCCAAATGAGACAGCCTTTGTACGAATCTGAGTCCGCGAATTGTTAAAGGATTGGAATTAATAAAAAATGCCTGAAGCGTACCTCGCGCCCAGCGCACCCTTTGGGTTAGATGAGCCTCTATATTTTCGGCCGCCAAACCAGCGCTTAATTTTTCATCTAAATAAACTAAGCGATAGCCGGTTGCTGAGAGCCGAATTCCGGTAAAGTAATCTTCGCAGACTGAATCGGTGACAAAGCCTCCCACCGCTTGTAGGGCGCTGCGTCTCACGACAAAAGATGTACCGCAACAAATCACGCTGTCGGCGCTGTCTTTGATTATTTCAATTTGTCTGTAAAATACTTCTTCTTCCGGGGCCAGCACATTTTCTAAACCTAAGTTGCGGGCGATGGGATCGTGGTTGTAAAAGCTTTGCGGTGTTTGAACGAGGGCGATTTCGGGATTCTGAAAAAAGCCTACTGTTCTGGTTAAAAAGTTTTTAGTGGGGATAAAGTCGGCATCGAAAACAACAATTAATTCTCCATCTGTTAGGGATGTGGCGTGATTGATGTTTCCCGCTTTGGCGTGCAGATTATCGGGTCTGGTTATATACTCGCATCCCATTTTTTTTGCCAGCAATTTGATTTCGGGGCGCTTGGTATCGTCGAGTAAATATACTTTTTTGTTGGGATAATCTAAAGCTTGACAGCCGATGACTGTGCGCCGCAAAATAAAAATTGGTTCGTTGTAAGTTGGAATCAAAATATCGACTGTTGGGGCAAATTTTCCCTCTGTAACTGCAACGGCCATGCGATCGGCTTCTCGGCACCTATCTTTGACTCCGAGCATTAAATACAGTTGAATGCTGCTGGTGAAAACCATTAACATTTCTAGGAAAAACAGCCCCAAACTAAATATACCGTTGAGGGGGTCGCTTAAATTTAGGGTGGCTAGCGATCGCCACAAAACGTAGCGAATTGTTAAAGCCAAAACTATTGCAACTACCACAGCCCGCGATCGTTTCTGCGGTTGAGGCGAAATTTTCATTGCAGCTAAAGCGGCCGAGACGAGCACGACAGTAGGCACTAACAAATACATCTTGCTCGCAGCGGGTACTTGCAGCCACACAGGCGGGTTTTGCTGCCAAGTATCCATTGTGGCAAAAATGCCGCTGACCGTGCCTTCACGGGCAAACCAGGCTCCGGCGATCGCGCCTGCGAAAGCAACCGCCCCCAAAACGACTAGGGTTGCCGCTGGCATTCGCGAAATCCCCCAAAAGCGGTGTTTCAAGTCTTGAAGGTCAAATCTTGAAGTTGTCATAAAATGTGAAATTCCCGATCGTGCCTGCAAAAGTCAGGGTTTTCTGCTGTCCACTTCCTAATCCCGTGGAAAATACTGACACCCCACTTAACTATAATTTACATTTTTTAACATTTTGACAAAAAAAATGGTAATTCACTGGCCCGCTGGTGGCAAACTGCTCGGCAAGCCCAATCCTGGCCCAGTATAGCAACAGATCCTTTAGATTGTGGGCGATCGAATAACTAGAATAAAATTCCTTTGTAAACGAGGAATTGGATAAAATCCGAATCCAAAGCAAGCTCAAAGGCAAAGGTAGCAGATTTATTGTTCTGAGGAATGGTGTAGATTTAAAAGAAGAGGAGCGGATTAAATCGGCTACAGTTTTAAGTCAATTTAAGCGGATTAAGCTTGTCTAGAAATTGAAAGAAGCATTAAGAGATATTTTTGAAAGTCATCATAGTGTGGAAAAAGGGGGGAAATCACTGCTTGAATGGATTAAAAAAGCACAACCGATTTACAGTGATACCCTAACCATGCTTCGCAATCATATCGATGGAATTTGTAACTATTTCTTGAACCGAACAATGAGTGGTGTTAGGTCAGAAATCAACAATCATCTCAAAGTGATTAAGCGTCAAGCCTATGGATTTGTTAATTTTGAAAATTTTCTATCTCGACTGTTAGTCTGCTTTTCTAATTAATTTTTCCGATCGCCACAAACCAGAATAACCTGAATCTTTACAAGTTAGCTATGGCAGAAATTGAAACCTGGAGCGATCGCCTCCCCAATCTTCCAAAAGGGTTTGTGGAGATTTTCTCTAAACCTCCATAGCTGTTGGGTGATTTTTGAAGATTGGGGAGTTTCTTACATCTCAATTGTATTGAATTTTGTACATTTGAAATAAGTCGCCGCTTTGCTTTTTTACGACTTTAGCGCCCGCAGCTTTTATCAGTTTTTCCCAGTCTTCTATTGTCTCTAAAAATACTTCCCCTGCTCGATAAGTTTCCAAAATTGCCCAGTCTTCTGCTAGAGGTGCATTGGGGTTGAGAACATCAAATACAAAGTGACCGCCCGGTTTTAAAACTCGCTTGACTTCTCCCATGACAATATTCCAATAGTCTATGGGATAGTAACAGCTAAAGCCTGTAGCAAGGCATAAATCGAACTGATTCTCTTCGTAATTCAACTTGTGGGCGGGGGCCCATTCTACGCCTTTGAACAGCTTAGAATTGAGCTGGGGGCCGCGAGCGTTTAATGCGTCTCGCGCGGCGCTGCTGATTTCTTGACCGTAAAAATATGCTTCCCACTCCCGCCAAGGGTAGATGAGAAAGCTGACTCCGCAGCCAATGTCTAGACAGCGCTGGTTTTTTTGAGGTTTGGCAATTTTCCAGAAGGGAGATACTGTTTTTGCTTGGAGGGTTCCGGCGACTGATTCTAGGAAAATTGGCATTGCTTCGACTTCTTCGGGTAGGGCGAATGCTTCTCCTTGATATTCGCGATCGAACCGAGTGGCTACTTGCGACAGTAAAACTTGCCAGCTATCTGATTTTCCTTTGGCAAACCAAGTCTGCTCTTGACCTGCAACTGGGTGCTCCGACTTTTTAGACATTCTTGGATTACCTTCTAGAGCCTTTGAGTGCTTTTGTAAAGTTTTGACGGTAAGGCTTATTAAAAATTAACGCGGGCCACAGCAGGGACAGTTTCATGCGGTTTGCAAAATTTCTGTCGAAGTTAGTGCGATCGAAACCGCTCCAAAATTTCCAAATACCGCCGCCGTAAGCGACTAGCAACACCAATCCAATTAACGGTTCCATGAAATAACCCCCTAAGCGACTGATTGGATTTTGAGTTAGCGAGGCAAGGCTCTACTCTTAATCTATCATTTATCGGACGGCTTGGCGCAGGGATACCCGTAGCAATTCCACCTTCAGCTAGATACTTCAAAATCGCTGATGGTGGGAAGCTTAAAAATGTAGCAGAAGTCATTAGTCATTAGTCATCAGTCAGCAGTCATCAGTCATCAGTCAGCAGTGCTGTATCCTCGATCGAGCGCTGCGATCGATCATCAGTCATCAGGAAGAAGGAAGAAGCAATATTCAGTAAGGGTTTGAGCAATTGAGAACGTCCTAAAGGTCGGGCACGGTTGCTATAACAGCCAGGAAAGAGCTTTCAGGGTGCAAGCAAGAAGCGACTTTTGCTAAAAGTCGAGGTGGCAAATCCTGATTCGGTTGAAATTCGGTTGCTGTTGGGGGACGACTTCGCTTTTTGGGACTTCGCAGGCGTGCAACTACTTAAAGATAATTAACTAAGAATTGATAGCGGTGCCCCACAGGTTACAGCAGGCAAACTTTTTCTAGCGGACAATGACGGTAGATAGCTTTCAAAGCAAGGAGGATTTTATGCGTGCAGTGCTGATGGCTGGGGGGTCGGGAACGAGGCTCAGACCCCTGACGTGCGATTTGCCTAAACCGATGGTGCCGATTCTGAATCGCCCGATCGCAGAACACATTATCAATTTGCTAAAAAGGCATCACATTACGGAAGTTATTGCTACCCTGCACTACCTTCCTGATGTGATGCGCGAATATTTTACTGATGGGGCAGAGTTTGGCGTTCAAATGACTTACGCTGTGGAGGAAGACCAACCGCTGGGTACGGCTGGTTGCGTCAAAAATATTGCTGAATTGCTCGATCGCACTTTTCTGGTGATTAGCGGCGACAGCATCACAGACTTCGACTTGACAGAAGCGATCGAATTTCACCACCGCAAGCAATCCAAAGCCACGTTAATTTTAACTCGCGTTCCCAACCCGATGGAATTCGGGGTGGTGATTACGGAGGAAAATTACCGCATCAGCCGCTTTCTGGAAAAGCCCTCTAGCAGCGAAATTTTCTCCGATACCGTCAATACGGGTATCTACATTTTAGAGCCCGAAGTCTTGGACTACCTACCGGCAAATCAGGAGTGCGACTTCTCGAAAGACTTGTTTCCGCTGCTGCTGGAAAAAAACGAGCCGATGTACGGTTACGTGGCCGAGGGTTACTGGTGCGATGTCGGACAGCTTGATGTTTACCGCGAAGCTCAATACGACGCGCTGCGAGGAAAAGTCAAGCTGGATTTGAGTTACTACAACGAAGTTCGACCGGGGCTTTGGGTAGGTCAAAATACTTTTATTGACGATAGCGCGATCGTCGAAGTACCGGCGATGATCGGTAATAATTGCCGGATTGCAGCCCGAGTTAAAATCGATGCGGGTACAGTAATCGGAGATAACGTGACAGTAGGGGCCGACGCTAACCTCAAACGTCCGATCGTCTGGAACGGAGCAATTATCGGCGAAGACGCTCACATCACGGCCTGCGTGATTTGCCGCAGTACCCGGATAGACAGGCGCGCCCACATCCTCGAAGGTGCTGTGGTCGGTTCAATGTCGATCGTGGGAGAAGAAGCACAAATCGGCCCTTCCGTGCGCGTCTGGCCGAGCAAAAATATTGAATCCGGCGCTTTGTTAAATCAAAATTTAATTTGGGGAGAACAAGCTAAGCGAAATTTATTCGGTCAGCGCGGCGTTCAAGGACTGGCCAATGTGGATATTACCCCGGAATTTGCGGTGAAATTGGGTGCGGCTTACGGCTCGACTTTGAAACCGGGGACTTCGGTATCGGTTTCTCGCGATCAGCGCAGTATTTCGCGGATGGTTTCGAGGTCTTTGATTGCGGGTTTGATGTCGGTGGGAATTAATGTGGTCAATTTGGAATCGACGGCTATTCCGATCGCCCGCACGGTTACATCTACGATCTCAATTGCCGGTGGGATTCATGTTCGCATTTCGCCCGATCGCTCCGACCACATTTTAATTGAATTCTTTGATATCAAAGGCATCAATATTACTAAAGGAGCTGAGAAAAAAATTGAGGGTGCTTATTTTAAGGAAGATTTACGCAGAGCTCTAATTCCCGAAATTGGAGAGATGTCGTACTTTAACCAAGCTCTCGAAATTTACAACCGAATGTTTGAGCGGCAGATGAATGTTGAAGCAATACGCTACAGCAATTCTAAGGTGGTAATCGATTATGTTTACGCGGTTTCGGGAGCAGTTCTACCGCAAATGCTCGCCAAGTTCGGCTGCGATGCGGTGGTGCTCAATGCGAGTCTCAAGCAGACTTCTCTGAGCAATGGGGAACGGGAATATTTGCTCGACCAACTCGGCCGAGTGGTGAAAGCACTCAGCGCTAATTTGGGGGTGCAGGTGTCGGCCAATGGCGAACAGCTCATTTTGGTAGATGAGTCTGGGATAGCGATTCGTGGGGAAATGCTGACGGCGCTGATGGTAAATTTGATGCTGACTGCTAATCCGAAAGGTACAGTAGTAGTGCCGGTGAATGCGTCTTCGGCGGTGGAGGCGATCGCCCGCCGCTATCAAAGCAAGGTAATCCGCACTAAGGCGAACCCAACTGCTTTGATGGAAGCCGCTAACAGGAACCCGAATGTAGTTTTGGGCGGCAGCGGCAGTATGGGTTTTATTTTCCCGCAGTTGCATCCGGGGTTTGACGGAATGTTCTGCATTGCTAAAGTGATAGAAATGATGACGATTCAGGAGCGATCGCTCGGACAGATCAAAGCCGAACTTCCCCGCGTCACCCACCGCAGTTACAGCGTCCGCTGTCCTTGGACTGTCAAAGGTTCCCTGATGCGGCATTTAGTAGAAACTCATGCGCCCGATCGTTTAGAATTAGTAGATGGAGTGAAGATTTTTAACTACAGCGACGACAATTGGGTATTAGTTTTGCCCGATGCTAGCGAACCCACAGTCCATATCTTCGCGAACAGCGAAGACCGAGATTGGGTATCGGAAACTTTAAAGGAGTACCGCGCCTTCGTTCACGATTTTGTCACTCAAACCGAGGCTGCGGTTCTCCAAGATACCTTTGGTACTAATGAATAATTGGGAATTGGGAATTGGGAATTGGGAATTGGGAATTGGGAATTGGGAATTGGGAATTGGGAATTGGGAATTGGGAATTGGGAATTGGGCATTGGGAATTGGGCATTGGGAATTGGGCATTGGGAATTGGGAGTTGGGAATTGGGAATTGGGAATAGCTAATAGCTAATAGCGCAGAAAAATTAATAGACAAGATTGTCGCACTCACAAACTATTCAGAAATGTCTCTGCGTTTATCTGCGTTAAAAAGTTGTTTTCCTCTCTCATCAAAGATTTATGCAATTGTTAGTCTAACCATCCTGAATTCGCAAGTGCGATCGCCAATTTCTAATCAACAAATGCCAACGATATTTTGTCCGCTCGATTGAGCGCAATAATATTCGTCGTCGTCGTTCGTAGTGCGAACCGTTTTTGTTATAATAATGTACAGTACGCGATCCGATCCAATTTCCAATTTCCAATTCTCAATTCCCAATTACGCAAAGATAACAGATGAATAGCTGCATTTTAATGGCGGAAATAACTCAACAACCGCAACTCCGTTATACTCCAGACAATCAAGTTCCAATCGCTGAGATGCTGGTGCAGTTTCCCGGCCCAAAACCTGAAGATCCGCCCGAACGTTTGAAGGTGATAGGATGGGGTAATTTGGCTCAAGAAATTCACGATAAATATCACGAGGGCGATCAGGTGATTATTGAAGGTCGGCTGGGTATGAATACGATCGAAATAGATGGTATTAAAGAAAAGCGCGCTGAACTGACAGCCCAAAGGATTTACAGTGTCGGCGCCGATGCGATGAGTGCTGCACCAGCAGCTAGAACTGCCCCGGAACCGACTCAAATTCGCGACACACCCCCGGCTAATGTGCCGAGCAATGTGGTTCCCATGAGTTCCCGAGGTCGCAGTTCTAGCAGCCCTCAAAGCCCTGCTAACCGCCCGTCTAGCTCGGACTGGAACTCGCATCAGTCTTCTTCTGAGTCCGATCGCCAGTCGGGTTCGTCTAACGAAGCTGATAATCCCGATTACGATCCGATTCCGTTTTAATCACAGCCGTAGGGTGCGTCACTTTCGGGTTGTTCGAGACTCCGCCGGAATGTTGAGAGTGACGCACCATCTATCTTTGACTCCGACGATCGCACAATTTCCATTCCAAAAACGCGAGCAAACTGTGTCATAACGATCGATCGCACTCGATCGACCTCAATTCCCGGTATAAATTGATCTAAACTGCCAACCGGTCGATCGGGAATCCCGCAAGGTACGATTTGCCCAAAACCTGTTAGATCCGGGCAAACATTTAAAGCAAAACCGTGCATCGTAATCCAGCGGCTGACTTTAATCCCGATCGCCCCCACCTTGGTACCATCCACCCAAACGCCAGTCATACCCCCAACCCGCGAACCCTTCAGCCCGCAAACTGCCAACACTCCCAGCAGCACTTCCTCCAACTGGCGCAAATACCAGTGCAAATCCTGCTGGTGACGGCGCAAATTTAAAATTGGATAGCCCACCAACTGGCCCGGACAATGGTAAGTCACCTCACCGCCCCGCTCAACTCGGTGCAATTCCGGCTGACTGCGATCGGGGTCAAATTTCAGAAATTCCAACTTCGATCCCAGCCCCAAAGTGTAAACCGGGGGATGTTCCAGCAAAATCAGCACATCAGGCAAATCAGGATTTTCCCGGCGCTCTTGCACCAGTTTTTGCTGGATTTCCCAAGCTTGAGAGTAAGGTACTTGTCCCCAATCGAAGAGCAAGCAGGGTTGTACATTTAGGTTTTGAGGGATAATAGGGGAAAGCATGAAAAAAATCAATAGTGTTTTTACGGAATATTGGTTCAGTTTAAATCAAGAATTGTCAACATATAAAAAAGATTTGAAAGAAAAGTGTTTTGTTTAATACATAATGCTATTGTATAAACTATACCCAAGTTACAGAAGGGAGGGAGCTCTATGAAGCTTGTTATCCAGGGTAAAAACATAGAAATCACCGATGCGATTCGCGAGTACGTCAACCAAAAGATTGAAAAGGCAGTTAGCCATTTTCAAACTTTGACTACAGAAGTCGATATTCATCTATCGGTGGCTCGTAACCCCAGGATCAATCCTAAGCAGACTGCTGAGGTGACAATTTATGCTAACGGTAGCGTGATTCGGGCTGAAGAAAGCACGGAAAGCCTTTATGCCAGCATCGATTTGGTTGCCGACAAGATCGCTCGTCAACTGCGGAAATTTAAGGAAAAACGCCACGACAACAAAATCCAGAGTAGTCCCAAAACAATTGCGGTAGTTGATGAACATCCTGTAGCAGCGGATTTGATTGGCGATCGAACTCCCGAACTTCCTGCCGAGGTAGTGCGGACTAAGTATTTTGCCATGCCTCCAATGACTGTACAAGATGCTTTGGAACAATTGCAGGTTATCGATCACGATTTCTATATGTTCCGCAATGCGGAAACAGGCGAAATTAACGTGCTCTACGAACGCAAGACTCACGGTGGCTATGGAGTTATCCAACCGCGCAACGGCAACGGTAATAGCAAAAATAGCAAAACAGCCGAAAGCGCTGCACATTAAAAATCTAGTGTTGGGAAAAGCTAGATAATTTCTAATTGTTAATGGCTGCAAGTCGTTAGCAAAAAAGGACTAAAGTCCTCACTACGAACGAAAGGTTTGTAGTAAGGACTTTAGTTTTTTCTTGGTTTGGATTTTTAGGGAGCATCTCAGTTTGGCAAAAAGCCTTTTTTTATTATAAGTAATCGCACAGAATTAATTACATACAGCTTCTTTACGGAGGAAGGCTTGTAGCCAAATTTTTGTGTAATTCATTGTGTTCCACTATTTAGTGCGAGCGTCCTCGCTCGCGTATTGTACAAACTCGCTATTCGGGGACGCTCGCACGCTCAAATGGCACACTGAGATGCTCCCGATTTTTAGACAGTAAGGAAAAAGTGAAATCCTCACTACAAACAATAGGATGAACAATTATGCTATTGGAATTAAGACAACTGAAGATTCAACCGGGTCAGCAATTACTGGTAGAGGATGTGAACTGGCAACAATTGGAAAGTATTTTAGCGGAATTGGGAGAAAGTCGTGCTTCCCGAATTTCCTATAGTAACGGACTATTAGAAATTATGGTTCCCCTACCCGAACATGAAAAAGCCAAGGAAATAATTGGCGACATGGTAAAACTTTTATTGGAAGCACGACAAATAGCATTTGAGTCCTTGGGTTCGACAACGTTGAAAAACGAACGCATGAGTCAGGCTGTAGAACCGGATACCTATTTTTACATTCAAAATCAAGCAGCAGTTATCGGTAAAAATCGCCTGGATTTGACACTCTCAGCGGCTTCAGCCCGCTTGAGTGTCAAAGGATTAGCTGTAAGGAATGAAATATCTCAAATGGGTTCTATATTATTTATCAAGCAATGTGATTTAAATCACAAACTAACTTTACAAAATCTTTAAAAATAAAAGTACAGAGTTATGTTACCTATTTTCAGGGTATGAAGACCATGACAGTAAGTTCTGCTAGCCTCCCCAAAATCTCTGTGGAGGCGATCGCCCAGCGCGTCTTTGCCTTCCGCCAAATTACTCCCCTCGACAGACAACTGCTTCACTCAGCAGTCCTCAACGGGCTAGACAAAAAGGATCAATTTTACATTAACCGATTGTGTGAGGGCATCCAAAACGGATTGATTCTGGTTGTGGAATAACTGGGCTGCACTATCTCTGACTAGATTGAGAAGTTATTCTAAAATTTATGTTCGAGTCTGTATCTGCTGGAACTCAGTTCGGACAGTATTTTTTCTTTTGCGATCGATCGACATCAGAAATAATCATATTTAAATATTATCGATCGAACTTTAACAACCAAAAACCTGTATAAGTCATACCGCTGTCATCAGGCTGCACTAACAAAAAATGCAATCCTTTACTTAATTGCTGGCGCTGTTGGTAAATTTCTGCAGCCGCCTTCACTTCCCTATCTTCAAAAGTAGCCACAACCCACCTATCTGCCAATCCAGCTTCCAAAATCAATCCATCTGGAGCACCAGCAATATAATTCAAAGCAAAAGGTTTAACATCCTGAAGCCATTTAGCCAACCGCATCGACTGTCGCCCGCCGTCAATCACAACACCGGGCACCGGTACTGTGGAAGCTAAGCCCAAAGTCAGCGGTAGCAGCAATTCAGGCATTTCCAGTATTGGTATGGGACGTTCTTGAAAAGCTTCTACAATATCGCCTGCGGCTAGGGAAGCAAAACGCCAGCCATCACCCCAAAGGTTTTCGGGTAAAGGAACCGGCGGGGGAGTCTCAAGGGCGATCGGGCTGTAATTTTCGGCTGTATAATTAGGCATACTCGAATATTCTTCTGCCCGTTTTTGCAGCAGCAATTTCAAAGCTGCAGTGCGGCGAGTCGCTTCTACTTTGATACCCAAAACCTTGCCCGCAGCTTCGAGCAAACTGAGAGATTGAGGCCTAAATACTTGAATCAAATCCGGCAAATTCTGAATTTGAGCTTGCTGGTGCAACTGCGCCGCCAGCCAATTAGAATTAGCTTCCGACTGGCTGCAAAAAGCGCTAAATTTAAAAGTTTGTGCCCCGTCGCAAATTAATAATTCCCACAATGGTTTACCTGTTTCGTCTTGCAGGGGGCGGCGGTAAAAATCGGCTTGCCAAATACGCATGGGAGTTAAAAAATAAAATCTACAACTCAATAATTTTAATATAACCAGGGAACACTGCGTTTTTTTTAATAAAATCCTACAGGGTAATCTGCAGTAAGGGTAAAAAACTGGCTTCTTTGTCGGGAGTGCATCCGAGACTGTATAAAAAACCCGGTTTCTTCGATATTGATGCGATCGCGCAATGTATTATTTAAGATGGTTAACCAAATACATATCCATTTCGCCCTTATTTTTAGCAAGGATTTTCCCTCGATATTCACATTCACAAAAATCCTTAACTAATTCAAACGTTGCACTAGAAATATTGATTTTTCCAGGCACACCCGAAGATTCCATCCGAGATGCAGTATTAACTGTATCTCCCCAGACATCATAGGCAAACTTCTTATTCCCAATTACCCCAGCAAGTATTGGGCCTGAATGAATACCGATCCTGATATCCCAATAAGGAATGTTTTGTTGAGCTTTATGCACTTTTCGCAACTCCATAAATTGTTGAATTTCTAGAGCTCCGAGTACAGCATCAAAGGCGTGTGTTGCCCTTGGGACAGGAATTCCCGCCGCACACATATAGCTGTCGCCAATAGTTTTTAATTTTTCCAAACAATATTTATCCATCACGCGATCGAAATAAGAAAAACAATAGTCTAGTTCGTCAACTAAATCTCGCGGAGTCATCTTTTCGGCTAACTTAGTAAAGTCTTGAAAATCCGTAAATAAAACCGATACGCAATCATAATGAACGGGTTCCACTTTGCCGTTATTTTTGAGTTCCTCGGCAATTTCAACCGGGAGTACGTTCAACAGTAGCTGGTCGGATTTGTGCTTTTCGGCATCGAGTTCCAAATACAGATTATTCATCTCTTTAAAGCGTTCGGCATTGCGGATTGCTGAGGATAGTTGCAAAGCCAAAAGATAGCCAATTCGCAGGTCTTCTTGAGTGTAAGATCGCGGCTTGGTTGTGGCAAAATTAATTGTTCCTAAAACCTTACCTTCACTTTCCAAAGGAAGAATAATTTGTGAAGAGTAGGGCGACAAAATAGCAGTAGCACCCGCTTCTTGAATTAATTGAGGTTGACGTGTTTTGAAGGCTTTGTTAATTGGGCTGCTGTCTGGTAGGGCAGCAATCTCTATAGGGATATGCTTGCCAAATAAAGTCGTGCAACTGCTAGAGCTGTGCAGGCAAACGCTACAGTGTTCAAAGTCTAGCAGCCATTTGGCTTGCTTGCCTACTACCCGCAAAATCTGATTGAGATCGAGGGTGCGGTTAATGGCAGTGGCAATTTCGTTGACGGCTGCAATGCGGATAGAAAGCGCCTGAGTTTCTGCTAACAAACGGCGGGCAGTTAACAAAAGTTCTTCTCGGTCTTGCTCTTCTAGCCGTTCGCCCATAATAGGGGTATGAGATTATAGATCAATACGGTTTACTTAAGACGATCCAGGCGGTAAAAGATTATGAAAAATTAATCAATACTGCGATTGCTTCGGTCTTCGTTCCGGGAGCATCTGAAGTTTTGCAAAAAGCATTTTTTTTATTGAGCGTGCGAGCACCTCAAATGCAAAACTGAGATGCTCTCCCTTCGTTCCTCTTTTGGGAAAATCTTCAGTAAACCGTAGTGGATTATAGATTACAAAGCATCAATTTCTAGGGCAATTGCATCGGTATATCGATTGACAAAGCTAAACAAATCTGCTGTGGCAATAATCTCAAAGATTTCCGCATCATCTAGCCCTAAATCCCGCAGATTTTGGTAATGAGCTTCTGTCATTTCCAGGGGTTTTGTAGCCGCCAGCAAGCCAAAGCTAATGACAGCTTTATCCCGTTTTGGCAGAGGGCAGTTGGCAAAGTCAGAAACTAGGGTTCGCAGGACTTCTTCGCTCATCCCCAAGGCAGACAATCCGTGCAGGTGAACTTGGAGAGCGTACTGGCTGTTATTGAATTGGGAAATAGCGACACCGACCATTTCTTTAAGAGTTCTGGGTAAGTCTCCTTGCAGGATTGTTCCCCGGAATTTTTTCCAATTTGCTTCTAATAAGTCTGGGTTGATTGCCATTGACTTGAACAGGTTGGGGACGATACCAAACCCCAATTCTGTCAATATTTCGTCGTAGACTTCCTTGGCTTTAGGATCTGTAATTTCCTCGTATTCGATAAGTGGAAAGTGTGTCATGGTTTTATGGAAGTTTACGACTGTTAGGTGTGGTTGGGATTGCCGCAGTTGTTATGTAACGCCACCGCAAGGGTTACGTTACCAAATCTTTTGGCTTTAGTAGGATTGATGATAAAATGCACCGCTGTCAACAAACCGCGAATTTTGAAAATGAGCTAGCAACAAATCTAATTTTTGAGGCTCAATTAAATTTACTATTATAGCAATCATTGGAGCAAATAAAAATCTGTGGCGATCGCGCCTGAGACTAATATTAAACTGTCTCAAGAGCTAACGTCAAGCACCGGCAGTCGATCGCGCGTGTGGGGCGAAATTTCAGCAAAACTCTTGAATTGGATAGTACGGCCAGGTTCGCGAATTTTCCGGCAAAAAACACTAGGTTCGATCGCCCGATAAAACTCCACAAATTCGGGCTCATCTGATGCAGCAGGGCGCAGAAGGGAAAAAACAAAATGCTGTGCGATTTCGTTTATTTAATTGGCAGTTTGGGCGATCGACAACCCATAGCCCAGACAAGCTACGCTAATGCCTGCAACAAGAGTTATTATAATAAACTGTAAACTTTTATCTTTGTCGCTGCATTTATGAACCCTGCCCTTACTCAGTTTGGCGCTCAGATGTCCCACCTCACCGGCGTGCGGGCGATCATGAAAGATATTATTGAAACTCTCAGAGCCGGCAGCGGGCAGGAGTTTATCAATTTGAGCGCGGGAAATCCGGTGATTTTGCCCGAAGTCGAGAAATTGTGGCGCGATTGCACGGCCGAACTTCTGGCGAGCCCGGAATACGGCGAAGTGGTTTGCCGCTACGGTTCCAGTCAAGGCTATCAGCCGTTGATCGATGCTGTAGTGACGGATTTTAACCAGCGTTACGGACTGAATTTGACCGATCGCAATGTGCTCATTACTCCCGGAAGTCAATCAATTTACTTTTACGCAGCCAACGCTTTCGGCGGCTACACTGCACCGCGAACACAGATTGCCGATCCTAATTCGGAAATCCCAAATTTCAAATCGATCGTCCTACCGCTGAGCCCAGACTACACCGGTTACGGCGGCGTGAGCTTAATTCCCGAAGCGGTAATCGCTTGCAAACCCACCCTCGATATTGATGCAGCGGCGCACAGATTCAAATACCGGCCGGATTTCAGCCAACTGTCGATCGACCAAACCACCGGTTGCGTCATCTTTTCCCGTCCCTGCAACCCCACCGGCAACGTTCTCACCAACGACGAAGTTCAAAAAATAGCAGATTTAGCCGCTGTTTTCGACGTGCCGGTGTTCGTCGATTCCGCCTACGCCCCTCCTTTCCCCTCCTTGAATTTTACCGAAATGACACCGATTTTCGGCGGCAACATCGTGCATTGCATGAGTTTGTCAAAAGCGGGATTGCCGGGAGAAAGAATCGGAATTGCGATCGGCGATCGAAACATTATTCAAATATTAGAATCTTTTCAGACCAATATGTGCATTCATTCGCCGAGATACGGACAGGCGATCGCCACACGCGCCATTAATTCCGGCGCTCTTGCCGACATTTCCTTCAACGTAATTCGCCCGTACTATCAAAGCAAATTTGCGATCGTAGAAACCACCTTAGAACAATCGATGCCGAAGGATTTGCCGTGGTTCTTGCACCGAGGCGAAGGAGCAATTTTTGCGTGGTTGTGGCTAAAAGATTTGCCAATGACGGATTGGGAACTATACCAAAAATTGAAAGAAGTCGGCGTAATAGTGGTGCCAGGAAGTTCTTTCTTCCCCGGTTTGCGGGAAGATTGGCAGCACAAACACGAATGTTTGCGAATTAGTTTGACTGCGACAAATGATGAAATTGAGACTGCGATGAAACGATTGGCTCAACTCGTGGAAAAAGTTTATCGCGGCAAATAGGAATACGCTCGAACATATAGTTTCTCCGTTAGCGGAAACAAGCATATGAATATCGATGTTTTACTCCGGTAGATTTCGATTATAGGTTATATCGTGTCCGGTCGATCGACCGCACAGATCCGTTTTGATTATAGTAATCGACCCGACATGATATTAGACCTCTGGCACTAAATCGCCTTCAATTCCTTCAATTGTCTGCGTTATATCGTTTCCGGTAGCATCGTCAGGTGATTTAACCGGCGCTAGGGCGCAGAGAACACAGAGGAAGACAAGAGAGAGATGAATACAGAACTATGAAGCGCGGATTTGATCTGACTCGATTTTATAATTGGGATGCTACCGGATTTGATAT
>NZ_JADEWT010000095.1 GCF_015207505.1 Tychonema sp. LEGE 06208 | reverse complement strand
CCATTCCCCATTCCCCATTCCCCATTCCCGATTCTAAATCTAAAATCATTATGAGTTATTTAGCTAATTTCCTATTTATTGGGGTAATTATATTTTTGCTGGGATGTTCGCCGGCTTTACCTGTCGCGGATGCTGGTGTTACTGGCATTTTGGCCTCGCAGTCTCCAACGGCGACAACATCGGGTCAAGTGCTGCCTATTTCTGCTAGAGCTCGGATAGCCGATCGCCAGATCGAACTCGAAGTCGCTAAAACATCGGAACAACAGGCTATGGGTTTAATGTACAGAACTTCTCTGGCCGATGACAGAGGAATGCTGTTTGAGTTTAAACCGGCGCGGTGGGTCAATTTTTGGATGAAAAATTGCCAGATTTCTCTGGATATGATTTTTCTGCGGGATGGAGTAGTCACAGCTATCGCAGCCGAGGCGCCTCCCTGTACAGCCGAGCCTTGTCCTACCTACGGGCCTGATACTCCTGTCGATCGAGTGATCGAACTTCGTGGCGGGCGGGCTGCTGAACTCGGTGTCAAAGTGGGCGATCGGATTGAAATCGAGTTTTTCCAGTAACAATTATCACCCGTCATAGCGTTTCCGGTTGCATCGGAATCATAAAATCTAGTCAACAGTCAACACTCAACCATTCAGTTTTTTGACCAGTCAACAGTCAACAATCAACAATCAACAGTCAACAGTCAACAGTCAACAGTCAACAGTCAACAGTCAACAGTCAACAATCAACAGTCATGTATGAGTTCAACCGGAATTGATATCACTCTCCGTTCAGCTCCGGCTGAGTTCGGCTTTATATAACCAGCAAAAATTTATAAAGTTTACAAAAATTTACAAAATTTGTTAGATTATTAATGTAAGATTCAGCACAAATAGGAAAAGATTTGCTACGATGTCAATCTCAGTCAGTCTAGACTTGAGCTTGTTTGTGGAAGCTGTAGATTATGGGTAGCAGGTATGAGACGAGTCAGCGACTCGTTACCAATCCTGAGAGACGGTAGCGATCTCCAAAACCTCGATCGCGAAAGGCAATTTTCTGTAACTTCAGGCGATCGACCTCAATCTACTAAACCTATCTGAAGTAAGATGCGACGCGCTAAATTAATTGGCAAAGTTGATCTCAGGTAGCAGATTCGGGTTAGAGCAAAATATCTGACCAATATTGCGGCAGTAAATTTGCGGATTCTGCATTTTCGCAGATGAAGCTAGACTCTGAACCTGGTTTATTAGTTTTCAGTAGCAGAATTTATTTCAGATTCGTGCTTCACAGATGCCGAGGTATTCAGTTTAGGTTTTGATCGCGATCTATTGAGCGATCGGGCTATCCGCAAAAGTACAAAATCTTTTGGTTTTTGGGAAAGGTTGGCTTTCAACTCCCACCCAGCACTAAGTTTCACATTTTCAACAACCGCTAATACTGTTAAAACAGCTAAGCTACGGTTAAAAGACAGATTTAAAACTGGCTTATTACTAATCACAAACATCAGGTTCACATCAGAAAATGGTGTCCTATACTTGGAGGCAAAATGACATGGCACCCGCTACTTACACTAAATTAATTCGATTTTTACAAGAAGATTTGGCGATTTCTCCCGCTTCAATAGCCGTAGCCGAACGTCGCGGCGACAAACAGCGGCAGCGCGACAAAGACCCGAATTCGTTGCCGATGGTTCTGTGGCAGTACGGTTTAGTCACTCTCGACCAGTTGGATAAAATCTTTGATTGGTTGGCGCAAGCATATTAAAAGGATTTTAGATTTTAGATAATAAAATCCAAAATCCAAAATCCTTTAATAACTTAGATTAAGATTCTGCCAAAAGTTTCGCAGCAGCGGCAACGCCGGCACCAGGAGTATAGCCTTCATGGCCCAATTCTTGCAATACGACTTCCAAGGCGGAAATAGCTGCTAGAATATCGCGATCGCACACAAAGCCCAAATGACCGATTCGGAAGATTTTACCTTTCAAATGGTCTTGTCCGTCGGCTAGAGCAATATCAAATCTCTTTCTCATCAAAGTCCGCACTTTTTGAGCATCTACAGATTCAGGCGGCATCACCGAAGTAATCGCAGGGCTGGCTGCACCGTCAGCCGCGAACAACGGCAAACCTAAAGCTTTTACAGCAGCGCGAGTAGTTGTCATCAACCGTTTGTGCCGCGCGAAAACGTTTTCTAACCCTTCGGCTTTCATCATCTGCAATGTTACTTGCAGTCCAAAAAACATATTGACCGGCGGAGTAAAAGGAGTGGTATTTTTGGCAGCATCTTTGCTATATTTGCCCAAATCCAAATAATAGCGGGGCAGCGTCGCAGTTTTGTAAGCTTTCCAAGCTTTCGGACTAACAGCCACAAAACCCAAACCAGGGGGAATCATGTAAGCTTTCTGAGAACCAGAAGCAATCACGTCAATTCCCCAAGCGTCCATCGGTACGTTGGCAGCACCTAAACTGGTGACAGCATCGACCATGATTAAAGCTTCGCCGTGGGCTTTGACGTGGCGGTTGATGGTTTCGAGGTCGTTGAGAACGCCGGTGGAGGTTTCCGAGTGGGTGATGATGACAGCTTTGATTTGCTTTTCTGTATCAGCTTCCAGTTTTTCGCGGAAATTTTCGGGGTCTAATTGTTGGCCCCACTCGGCTTTGATGATTTCGACATTTAAACCGTAGGCTTCTGCGACTTCGGCCCAGCGTTCGCCAAATTTACCGTTGGTGCCGACCAAAACTCGATCGCCCGCACTCAAGAAATTAATTATCCCAGCTTCCATCGCGCCGGTACCGGAAACGGTCAAACTCAGCACGTCACTTTTTGTTTGGTGCAGCCATTTGAGGTTTTCGGTACATTCTGCAAAAATCGCGTCAAATTCCTTGCTGCGGTGGCCCATCGGGTGTTTTGCCATCGCCAGCAAAGCCGCTTCGGGCACCGGCGTCGGGCCGGGAATCATCAGCATTAATTTGTTGTCCATAATCCTGTCCTAACTTTTTCTGTGGGAGTTATATAGCTAGCCTAAATGAATTGTGTAACTCTTGTAGGGGCTTTCCCCCCGTGATAGCCCGCCTTGTGCTGGGGTAGAGACGGCTCGACGCGAGCGTAGCCGAACGGGGCACTACCCCTACGGATTTGCAGAAATGATTTAGGTTAGCTATATAGAATAAATCAAAAATTGAAACTTTAAAGTCTGCACTCTAAGTTTTTTAACTTTTAATTTTTAACTCCCGTAGAGTTAGTTTCATTTAGAGACCAGCGATATTCTACCGCTAAGTTCGATCGCTGGCAGCTTTGTTCTAATTGCTTTTGAATGGCAAGGGCTTTACGCAGTGTAATAATAAGTTGGTGAACTTGTTGCTGCTGCGGCGATTGTGGACTGACAGCAAACATTGTTTTGCGTTCTAACAATTGAAGTAGCAATTCATAATGAATGTACGAAGGCAGGGGAATTGGCTCCATGAAAGCTAACATACCTCAGCGAACAGACACCCCATTGCAATTGCAATTGCATGGGGCATCACAAGTGGACATTAGATGCCTGATTTTTTATTTGTTTTCTAACCGTACAAAAACCCCAGCTTTGCCGATCGATTTTTCGGGGCTGGGTGCGTTGTCAGCGCTAAATTTCGCGATCGACTAGCGAGAGCGAATAGATTTAATTGCTTTTCGGCAAAATATTTCTACGCAATACAGCTTTAAGTGCTATTTTTTTTTCAGTTAAGCGCTTGAGTCGATGCAGGCTAGAAATTCTGATTATTTACCCAGTTAATCAATTTTTATCAGAATTCGGGGGTGTTTGTCAAGCAGTCTCGCCTTTGGTGACGTGCGGATGAGCCTTAACCAGGGAGGCTAAAGCAGCGCCAGGATCGGGCTGTTTGACTAGGGACTCGCCGATGAGGACGGCTTGGACTCCGGCGCTGGCCACTCGGTTGAGGTCGTCTGCTGTGTGGATTCCTGACTCGCTGACGGTGAGGATGTTTTTTGCTTGGATGTCGGTTTGGCGATCGGCTAATAGTTGACCGGTGGTTTCTAGGCTGACGGAAAAGTTTTCTAGGTTGCGGTTGTTGATGCCGATTAATTCGACACCTTGTAGGGTTAATACTCGATCGAGTTCTTCGAGTGTGTGAACTTCGATTAAAGCTGTCATGCCCAAAGTCTTGACAATTTTTACAAAGTATTGTAAGTCTTTGTCAGATAGAATGCTGGCGATTAAAAGTACGGCATCTGCGCCGTGAATGCGGGCGAGATAGATTTGGTAGGGATAGATGATAAACTCTTTGCAAAGTAGCGGCAATTCGACGGCGGCACGGATTTTAGCGAGGTTGTCGAAGCTACCTTGAAAGAACTTTTCATCGGTGAGTACGGAGATGCAGCTAGCGCCGTTTTGTTGGTATGCTAGGGCGATCGCCACTGGATCGAAATCTTCGCGAATTACGCCTTTGCTGGGGGAAGCTTTTTTGACTTCGGCGATGATAGCGGGTTTGGTTTTGCCATTTTTGAGGGCGGCAAGAAAGTCGCGGGTTGGTGGTGCGAAGGGGAGTTTTTTGTGAAGTTCGGCTAAGGGCGTGCGATCGCGCTTTTGGGCGACTTCTGCCTCTTTTTGCCAGACGATTTCTTCGAGGATGTGGCGGGGTTCGGAGTCGGGTACGGCGATTTCGTAGCTGAGGTAGAGTACGGAGACTGAGGTGCTGGGGGGACGGCGGCGGATTTGAAGCATGATAGGGGGGATTAAGGGCGATCGCAACAAGTTTACAACTATTATATAATAGAAGTCTTTATCTGGCAATTTCTCAACCAATTTTTAAGATAGTATTTACCATAGAAGTAGGGGAAGTGTTATTAAGGAATCAAATTATTAAACTGATTGTTTTTGATAAAAAAAGTGAGGCCATACTTCAATGGATACCCGATTGAGATACCAAGAAATCATCAAAACTATACTTCGGGAACACGCTAACTTTCGCAATACTATACCTGATGGCTATCATTCTCAACTGTTATTTGATGACGATCGAGGTGGCTACTTAGTCTTGGATCTTGGTTGGAATGAGAACAAGTACCTTCACGCCACACCAATTCACATCAATTTAATTGGCGATAAAATCTGGATTCAATATGATGATACGGAAGAAGGAGTGGCTACCGATTTACTAGCAGCAGGTGTTCCTAAAGAAGATATTGTACTCGGTTTTAGGCATCCTCAAGTGCGGCAATATACTGAATTCGGAACTGGTTTGAGTGGTAAAGATGAAGGAATTGTTGCTGAATCTGCTGTTGTGCGATCGGCCTAAGTCGATAAATTATTCGGCGATTGAAATCGCGTCTAAACAAATGAAGTCCGCCTGCGCTGACTACAGAGATATGAAAGATTGTAATTAATTAAATATAAACAAACTCGGATTGACATCAAAAAACTTTCCCAAAGCCTCAGCTTGTTTTTTGGTAATTTCTAGCTGGTTATTAATGATTTGAGTTACTATCTCAAGTGTGTCCATAATTTCTACTAAATCCGCTGGCTCTAGATTTCTAGCATTCATCAAATGAAGAAGTCTTGAGTGGGGCGTTGAAGCATTTATTTGATAATGCGTTTCTTCAAAATCTTCAATGAGTTTGACTAATAGTTCTAGGAGGGTATCTTCTTCGGGGGTTAGATTGTTCCGAGAAAGCAAGCTTTCAACTATTTCTAAAAATATTTCGTTTTCATCTTCATTTTTGATAATGCGAGGTTGATATTGAGATAGCAGGCTGCTGTACCTGTCGGAGTCAAAAGTAAGGGTCATTTTTCCAGTTGTTTTTGTCATATTCTGCATGAGTCAAAATGTACTTGATATAAACAATGTGCTTTTGATAGTTAAGACTTACAATTAAGCGATATTTATTGCCTTTGACATTGAAAATTGTAAAATTTCCAACTGCTTCAGCTTGAGGATAAATAGTTTGAACTTCAATAAGTTTATTCCAGTTGGCTTGACTAACAATTTTGTACCAATCATCGAGGGCTTCGCAGGAATCAGCATGATTTTGGCAGTAGTCTCTTAATCTTTTGCGACTGATAACGTGCATTTAGCGATCGTTCAGATGTTTTGCATATACCTAATTCTATCAGATTTAAGTGCGATCGGCTAAAACCCCAATTTTACTAAAAGGGCGATCGGGCTTCTTGTTCTATGTTGGGGAATAGTTAGTTTTGAGATACTCTTTTAGTACGGGTGCAAGGGTGAAAAATGTGCGCTCGTCCTCCAGGATTTTTTCAACTAATGAACGCCGTCCCAAGGATTGCATGACTTTCAAAAATTGCGATCGAGATAATTGCATATTCTCTGGCAGTTTTGAGATTGAAACTGGCGCAGTTTGACTCGCTAGCCATGACATCACCTGTTTTTCTGACTCGGATAAGCGATTAAATGGCTGATCCAGTAAAGATTCTAAATCACCTAAAAATAGTGTATCATCCGACAAAAAATCCGATAGGCTGCCGTTAAACAAATCTTGAATCATGGTAGCAACTATTTTTAACCACAAGGGATTGCCTCTGTATTGTTCAATTAGTTCTGACCATTTTTCATGTTCAGCTAAACCTTTTTCTCTAAGGATTTCCCCCGCTTCACCACCTAAACCATTCAGTTGTAACGATCGCACTGGTTGGTTTTTGCCTTCTAATGCGGCAATTTCTCTGGGTGTTTCCCAACTGAGCAACACTAAGCAACTGTTATGAGATAATTCTCCTACTTGTCGAAATAGCGTGCCGTAATCTTCGTATCCAGGTTTGTAATCACCAGCTAGTTGTCCGCTGCTATTTACCATTTGTACGTCATCGAGTATCAGCAGACAGCGGTATTTTTGCAAGTATTCCAGTAGGGGTAATCCCCCCGTGGTTGCCCCTTCTTCTGGGGAGTGGGCGGGCACGGGGGCACCGCCCCTACAGAAGAATTGAATTATATTTGTTTGAAGTATTGACAGGGGTGGAGATGTGGCGAGACTTCGCCAGATGACGAAATCAAATTCATTTTTGATTTGTTGGACAAGTTGGGCGGCGAGTGCGGTTTTGCCAATGCCAACTATGCCGTGTATGGCAAGTAGGCGGGTGTTTTCGTGGAGAATCCACTGTTTGAGGGTGGCGAGTTCGGATGTGCGATCGTAGAAAATGCCAGATTTAGGCATTTCAGCTAAGAATTGACGCACTTTGGGTTCAGTGTTGGCTTTGTTTAGAACTTCTTCCTCAATTGGTGAATTGGGTAATTTTGGGGAATGTGAACTATTTTCACAGAAGTTGACTTCACCAATTTGTACAATATCTTTATTGAAGTTCCACCAGAGATTTGAGAATTTTACTTGCTCCAATCTGACTCTAAAATTTGCTTTATTGACTTCTTCGCCTAATACTTCTGATAGTAGCTTCCATAATTCAGATGCAATATCCTTGACATGGCCTTCAGTACAGTGAGATTCATCGGCTATTTTTGAGTATTTCAGACCTTGCAAAGTTCCCCGCAGTATCACTTCTTGCAGATTGTCTAAGTGTTTTCCCGTATTGATAAAAACTAGGTCGTCGGCAAGTTTTAAGACTTCTTGAACGTCCATAGGTCGGGTAGATGCTGGGGTTTTGCCTATTATATCCTACTCGATCCGACTTTTTCCGGCCCTGCCCGATCGAGTTTGTCCAGCTTTTTCTGGCGTGGGTACATGACAAATGATATAAAAGTGCCTACTTAATCCGACTTTTTCCGACTGGACAAGACTGAGATTTTAGAGTCACAATCATATTTAAGAGGCACTATTATAGCTTTCCCATAGAAAAAAAATGACTACACAAGCATTATCCCTCCCCCAAGCAAACTTAGAAATGGTTCTCTGGCAAGTAGATGCCGATTCAATGAGTAGTAGCGATTTGTATGTCTGGTTAAACGATCTCGGCTTGCCCCACGAAGTCACCATCAGATTGCACGAGTTGGCTACCTACACGAAAAAATCTGGTAACAAAGTTTTGGCTGTAGGGAAAATTATTCTGCTCAAAATTATCGAGTTTGTCAAAGCACATCCTAATTTAGCTACGGGCATTGCTATAGGAGTTGCTGTGGGACTATTGGTACGTTCAGTACCAGTTATCGGCCCGGTGTTAGCGCCATTGGCAGCAGTGCTAGGTATAACTGTTGGTGCGATCGCTGGACATAGACTAGATCAAGGCTACCGTCAAGTAGATGGCATAGTTGGGGTAGCACAAGACATTATTGAACTCGCCAAATTGTTTTTTCAACTACTGATTGATGTTTTCAATGCAGTTTTTATCAACGTTATCACTGCTTAAATAAGAAAATTTGAAACAATCAGGAGGCTTAATATGTCAGGAAATAAAACCCTAACTAAGGAGCAAATCCTTAAAGCGATCGAGGAATTGGCAAAAAATCCAGATGATAAACTCGGAATTTTAGCTGAGATTGGGATTGGTGTGGTAGGTGCTGGTGCGGCTGCGGGTGCTGTTGCGGCTTTCGGCGGTACATCCATATTATTTGGGCTAATAGCGGTTGCACCCCCAGTAGGATTGGTTGTTGGCGGTGCAGCATTAGGTGCAGCAGCTCTCGTTGGAGCAAAGAGGATCATCTTTGATGGCAATTTCAACGAAGGGAAAAAAGCAGCAATGCTCGACCAGTTAAAAGAACAGCTAAGAGAGGTTGAAGCAAAAGAAAGAGCATCTAAGGTTAGAGACAGTGACAAGACAAAATTTATCGTTTCCTTGAAAGAACCAGTTAGGCTTAATCTAATTACCCCTCAAAGGGCTCAGGATTTAATGAGGGCTGTCGAAAGTGGTCAAATACCTATCACAGAGGCAATTAAGATGGTTCAGGCTATAGTTGAAGCAGCTAAACCCCAGTAGTCTTTTAAATCCACGACCTGAGAATGCTAAGCATAGGCTATGTTGTTCTGGTATTTCTGAGAATTGACTTAGCTGCTAAAAGAGCGATCGCCCTTATATGATTGAAGTGCGATCGCTCTTTTTTTGAGTATCACTAATTCTGTTTCTCCAACACCATAGGAGATTTTTACCACTTTGACAACCATTCATAATACAAGCTATATTGCTAATATGTCTGAATTGACATATAAGTTAAAAACCTAAACTATGGACACAGCTAAACGCCAACGCCTACAAGCAGCAGGATGGACTATCGGAACAGCAGAGGAATTTCTAGGACTTTCAGCAGAAGAAACAGCCTTCATAGAAATGAAACTTGCACTGAGTAAAGCCATCAAACAAAACCGGATTAACCAACAGATGACGCAGCACGAACTTGCTCAAAGAATTAAGTCCAGCCAATCAAGAGTTGCTAAAATAGAAGCTGGCGATCCTTCCGCTTCCCTCGATCTCCTGATTCGCACCTTGCTTACCTTTGGTGCTACACGCCAAGACATAGCTGACGTGATTCTTAACAGCGGTTCCTCACAAATATCTCATCTTAACTGAATTACTAAAAGTACGCACCAGCGTTCGCTTTCGCGTTCCCCTAGCGTAGCTATCCCGTCGGGAATTGCACTTTAACTTAAACCTTAACCGCCGCCCATCTACCAGCGCCCCAACCAAGATAGCAGGCATTCAGGGCGCTCCACTTCCGCAAATTCCTAACCTTTGGTAGATGCCGATTCCATCGCTTAGGCATAGAATCTGACTTGACCTATTGACTAAAACTCTTGTGAATACAACAGAAAAAATCACCGATGTTTGGAGTAAAATCCAGGCAATGGGAAACGAATTTCTGATTTTATTACCAAATATTGTACTGGCGCTGATTGTCTTCGCAATTTTCTTTTTTATTGGCAAAACATTGAAACGAGCGGTTAGAAAACTAACCAGCGCTCACCGTCAAGCTCGCAATTTAGGATTGGTGCTGGGGCGATTAGCACAAGGAGTAACCGTTCTTACAGGATTGTTTATTGCTTTGTCGATCGTCATTCCGTCCATCAAAGCAAACGATCTCATTCAGCTATTGGGGATTAGCGGTGTGGCGATCGGGTTTGCCTTTCGCGATATCCTGCAAAATTTTCTGGCGGGTGTTTTGATCCTGCTAACTGAACCCTTCCAAATTGATGACCAAATTGTCTTCAAAAACTTTGAAGGAACTGTAGAAAACATTCAAACGCGGGCGACAATAATCAAAACCTATGATGGTAGGCGCATAGTAATTCCCAACTCCGAACTATTCACCAACTCAGTCATCGTGAACACAGCCTTTGACAATCGCCGCTTGCAGTATGACATCGGCATTGGCTACGGAGATGATATTGATACTGCCAAAAAAATAATTTTAGAGGCAATTGATGAAGTTGATGGAGTGCTAAAAAATCCGGCTCCCGATGCGATCGTCGTAGAATTGGCCGGTAGCAGTGTTAACATTCGCGCCCGCTGGTGGGTGCAGCCTCCTCGCCGTGCCGAACTCTTAGATTTTCAAGATCGCGTATTAACTAATATTAAAAACAAGCTAGTAGCAAATGGGATCGATCTGCCCTTCCCAACTCAGCAGATTTTGTTCCACGATCAGACAGAAGACACAGACGGCGATCGCAAACGTCAGCGCGAAGGCTGGCCCGCCGGACAAGCTGAAGTTCCCAAATCGCGCAGTATCAGCCGCGCCCTCAGACAACTGGCCGCAACAGAGTTTCAACGCACTAAATCTGAGGATGGCAAAGTAATTTCCAACAACAAACATACTGAGGGGAAAGATCGGTGAAAAATACGAAATTGAGCAACTTGTGGGAGTCCTTAAATTCGAGTTTCTGGTTTGTTCCAAGCGTCATGGTTTTTTTGGCGATCGCACTTTCGTTTGTCACCATCGGGATTGACCAAAATCAAAAAACTAAGCTGATTGGAGAATTGGGTTGGGCCTATACTCTAGGCCCGAGCGGCTCGCGCGCGATTCTTTCGGCGATCGCCAGTTCAATGATGAGCGTTGCTACCACAGCTTTTTCAATTACAATCGTTGCCCTTCAACTTGCATCTTCGCAGTTTGGCCCTCGCTTGCTGCGTAACTTTATGCAAGATAAGGGCAACCAAATTGTGCTGGGAACGTTCATTTCCACCTTTGTGTATAGCTTGATGGTGCTGCGAACAATCAACGGGTTAGAAGAACATGAGTTTGTCCCCCACCTTGCAGTAACTTGTGGCATTGGTTTGGCGATCGCCAGCATTGGCGTATTGATTTATTTCATTCATCATTCTGCCTTATCAATTCAGGTCGATCATGTGATTAAATTAGTTGGTGAGGAACTTGATAATGCGATCGATCGACTGTTTCCAGAAAGTATGGGAACCAGTAAAGCTAAAAACAAGCAGCAAGACAATCCATCGGATATTTCCGCCGAGATTCCAGCTAATTTTGAGCAAGATGCCCGTCCAGTTTCAGCAAAGAATGGTGGCTACATTCAAGCCATTAATAATGACCAACTAATGCAAATTGCTAGCGAGCATAACCTGCTGTTACAAATTCAACAGCGTCCCGGTCGCTTTACTGTCGAAGGAAGTGAACTTGTACAAGTCTTTCCTGGAAAACAGGTAAACGAGGAACTTACATCCAAGATTAACGGTGCTTTTCTGATTGGCTCGCAGCGCACGGAGCGGCAGGATGTAGAGTTTTCGATCGACCAACTGGTTGAGATTGCAGTACGCGCTCTTTCCCCAGGAATCAACGATCCGTTTACGGCTATCCGCTGTATTGACCAACTGAGTGCGGCCCTTTGTCGTTTAACCCAAAGAGAGATTCCCTCTCCCTACCGCTACGACGACAGCAACCAGTTGCGGATGATTGCAGAACCGATCGCCTTTGCAGACGTGCTCGATGCAGCCTTTAACCAAATTCGACAGAATGGAAAATCGAATGTAGCTATCACGATGCGGTTGCTAGAGGCGATCGCGGTTGTGGCCCGTTTCACCAATCGAACCACACACCGAACAGCACTCAAGCGACACGCAGATTTGACCGATCGCGCCAGCCAGCAGGCAAATTTCGATGAATTAGATCGCAAAGATATTAAAGAGCGATATTTAGCAGCATTGAAAGCTATAGACCAGGATTGAGGACTACCGGAAGTTTGAATATTTCGACTACTGAATTAGTTAAGTTGTTGTGTATAGCATTTCGAGCTCTCATAGGAGGTAATGTCGGGCATAGGCCAAACCGGGCATAGGGCATACCTCACAACGCGATCGAACCGCTATAGAACCCATTATGATATCTATTCTGCGTAAATTTCAGAAACCGGTTTCTCTCTATATTTCTCGTCACCCAATCAAAAACTCCAAGAATACCCGGTTTCTCGGCCCTTGCGTAAATCTCAGAAACCAGTTTCTCTCTAAAAGTTGCAATTGCGAACACTTTCATCTCCTTTAACTTTCTCTACCGCCGCCCTAAAACAGAATACCGAAATCCCCGACTTATTCAACAAGTCGGGGATATAAAACAAGAAAACAGCCCCTACAGATTAATGACTACCCGCTCCAGCCGCCCGCTTGAAAGCCTCATCCAGCACTTCCGAAAGCGTCGGGTGCGTGTGAACTCGGAACGCTAAAGTGTTGACAGAATCCCGTTGGGCGATCGCATTTGCCGCCTCCTGAATCAAATCCGAAGCGTGCAAACCAAAAATGTGAACTCCCAACAATTCCCCAGTATCTTTCCGGTAAATCACCTTAGCCATACCGTCGGTTTCACCCTCCGCAATAGCTTTAGAATTTCCCTTAAAATAACTCTTGACAGAAGCTACCTCAAACCCTTCAGTTTTTCCTAACTCTTTGGCCGCAGGTTCAGTCATTCCCACATAGCTAATTTCCGGGTGAGTAAACGCCGCCGCCGGGATACTCAAATAGTCAATTTCCCTGGCGCGCCCGCAGATATTTTCGACAGCCGCAATTCCCTGGGCCGATGCAGCGTGCGCTAACATCATTTTGCCATTAACATCGCCGATCGCCCACAAATTCGCGATCGGTTCTCCAGCCACCAAAACCTGCATCTTATCGTTAACTGGGATATAACCGCGCATCGTTTCCACGCCAACAGTTTCTAACCCCAAATTCTTGCTTACCGGAACTCGCCCAGTTGCTACCAAACAAGCGTCAACTTCCAAAACTTCAACAACTTCCTTCGTTTTGAAATCAGCTAATTCAATAATTACCGGGGAACCGGGAATAATCTTCTTAGCCAACAATCCCACTTTTGTTTCAATATCGCGGGGTGTAATTAACACTCGTTCGGCCAATTTAGCAATATCTGGGTCAAAAGTCGGCATCAATTGATCTAGAGCTTCAATCATCGTAATTTCGCAGCCTAATGCTGTGTAAATATCCGAAAACTCTAAACCGATGTAACCGCTACCAATAATTGCGATCCACTTTGGTAGTGATTCCAATCTGACAGCATCATCGCTGGTAAATACAGTTTTGCCGTCAATTTCTATCCCTGGGGGAACGAAAGGAATCGAACCGGGGGCGAGAATAATATCCTTGGCGGTAATAGTTTTCTCGCCTTTATCTGTTTCGACAGTAATTTTTTGAGCGGCGGCGATTTTGCCCCAACCTTGGATGATATCGACGTTCAAACGTTTGAGGCTGTTGGTTAAGTCACCGCGAAGTTTGCTAACAATAGTGTTAGCGTGATTGGCGATCGAAGAGCGATCGAAATCCACGTTTCCCAACTGAATACCCAACATCTTGAGGTGGTGGGCATTTCGCAAATCCCGCACTCGCCCGGAAGCGGCCAACAGCGCCTTAGAGGGAATGCAGCCGCGATTGACGCAAGTTCCGCCCATATCGCCCGCTTCGATAATTGCCACTTTCAGCCCGCAGCTAACCGCGTGTATGGCCGCCCCGTGTCCGCCCACGCCAGCGCCGATAATTGCTAAATCGTAATCAAATCCCTGAGTCACCTTAAAATCTCCTAATGCCTTTGAAATCTTAGGACTCAAGCAAAAAACACCGTCTGTCCGTCATTTTAAGCTTGTAGGTTGCGATCGCAACCTTAGAACAGCGGCAATAGTTGCTTGACACTCCCCGCGCTCAAGCGACGGGGATTCTTAAGACTTTCCAGCCTTAATATCCCTATTGTCAGGGTTTCCGGGCGCAATCCTTTTGCCACATGGCGGTCTGCTATCCTAGTCTTACAACTAGCTCCTCAGTCGTGACTTTCCTCCAGTCCGGAGGTAGGTTTTAACGTCTTTTACTGACGATTTAGACGATTTAATCGGTTCAGAACTTTAGTATTGGTTGTGATTAATTATTTTGAGCATCCGTACTGCTGAACAGCTAGATACTTGATTTCTCAAAATTCGCAACTTTCGACTTTGTTGACGATAGCACACTAGCCAGACATTTGTGCAATTGTTAGATCTGATAGGCAGGATAAATCCTGCCATGCCCTTTCATCCCTGGACTAAAATCACAGGGTTTTCAGGGTATTTTATTTGACACTCCCCGGCCTTAAGGCACGGGGATTCTTAAGACATTTGTGTCTTAATATCCCTATTGCTAGGGTTCCCAGGCTGACCGCATTTGCACGTTACGTGCACAGTCATATCTCCTCAAAAATGTTTTGGGCGTAGACTTTCCCCCAGTCCGGAGGTAGGTTTTTACATCTTGTCTGATTTAGTTATTCTACCATATTCATTTGTGAAGATGGATTTGTTATTTTACTTAACAATGCAAAAAAGCCGTCCTCAAAGGACGGGGTTTTCAACCCAATTTTCTGATAAGTCCTGTGTCCTTATTCTCGACTAGACTAGGGTTAATTAGACAGTAAATGAGATTTTTTTAGGGTCAATGGTTTCGATCTCGGTGCGCCCCAAGTTTCAAATCACTGACTGGGCGGGTAAAGTTAGATAGACTTTGAGGGCTGACAATGCCGGTTGATGTCAACAACCACGTCCAATGCAGTGCGGGTTTAGTGTTTGATCCTATAGTCCCGATCGCCCTCGCAGCCCCTGAAGAAGGGGGAAGAGGCGATCGAAGTCAAGCCCTACTTCCCTTAAGAAGCCCGATCCTCCCTAGCCCCCCTTAAAAAGGAGGGAACAAGAGGCGGTCAAAGTCCCCCTTCTTAAGGGGGATGCGAGGTGGATCTGGCCTCGGCTCAAAGTAAAATTTCTCAAGGGTTTTAGCTGATTGGGGTTTTGATTTCCAATATCTGTACGCGCCGGGGGGCGCAGTTTCTCGGCAAGTTTTAGAGTCTATGGAGTAGCTTATGATGGATGACGACGATCGCAAAGATTCACGCCGGGCCTCGGCTCAATCTTTTTTTCAGTCTCTGGATGAATTGTTCGACTATATAGAAACTGCCAACACTGAAGCGGCGCAGCCTCCGTCTCCGCCTCCTCAAGCTAAGTCTGCGAGTCAGCCTTCGAGTCCGCCGAAGAAGGCTAAACCTGCGAAAATTAATTTGTCGGATTTTGAAGATGCGATCGCGGATTTGGAACAGTTTGTGCAGCAAAAACGCCAGAAACGCCCGGAATCTAATCAATAGCGCTCAAAATTTTTAAGCAATCACATCCGATAAATGACCGATGATAGAAGCTGGCGGGCGATCGCCCCGGTTGGATTTTGCCGTGCCGAGTGCGATCGGGCCAGCGGTTATACTGTGGTTAGTCTTTGTCTGTAAATTGTTTGGATAGGCGATTTAGGCGAAGCAACGGCAAGAGTTTGGGTAACTTGCTCGGTCATCTCGCGTCCGGTCGATCGCCCCTCATACCGTAGGCGATGGCTTACCAAAAATATCTGCCAACAATTGACAATCTCAAAAACCCGCCCCGGCTTTTAATCCCGGTCGATGGGACAGGATCTGAATTAGTAGTTTACAGCTATTTGCGATCGAATCTTATAAAAAATTTAACTCTCTAACTAATTCTAAAAATAGACCGCAAGGATGAAAATATTTTCCAGCCTTTTCATCATTATTCATAGCATTAATAGATTTAGCAATCCCTTCATCAATAACATTTAAAACTCAAACTCTTTGAGAACCGACCATCGCTGAGATTTTTAACTGATGACAGCTAAATGGGAGATAAATCCGGCGAGTAACGAGGTCAAAATTACACAAAACCTGTTCATTTTAAATCAGAGGAAATGTAGAAGCACTCTATTCGATTGTTACTTCACCATCTCAAATTTAGGAATTTTCCTGTCCCTCCTGAATCGATCGCTCTACTCTGCAACGCCTCAAAGCTTTAAGCTGCAGAGAAAACACCGCTGCTAGCCAGCAACTGCACCTTCACATATTTTGACAATTATTCTAAGTAAACTTACGGACTGTGACAATTATTTAAGCTCTCCTCTACGGATGTGGAAAACCCGCTGTTTACAGGCTTCAAAAAATTAGGACTTACGCACGGGTGGCCGGAAACCGGGTTTTTGCAAAAAGACACGTTGTGACAGGTAAATAAGCTAAAAAACCCGGTTTCTTACGCACCAGCGGCCAGAAACAGGGTTTTTGCGAGAATACTTCCTGTGACCCGTAAATAAGCCAAAAAACCCGGTTTATTTGTCGGGATGCGGCTAGGGCTGAAAAAAATATCGGAAGTTTTTCCGGATAGAAGTTATTGATGTTGAAACGTTTCTTACCGTGACCGAGAACTATAAAAAAGCCCAAAGCTTTGTTTGGTTTTCAGTCACTTCCAATCCTTAATTACTAGCAAAAGAAAAGCTATGCCTACTTCTTTCAATGGTTCTTTGGGTCAAACCAATAATTTCACCAACGTCAATGACCTAATCACAAAATGGCCTACTGCTGCCCAGAATCAAGGCATTAAACTGTCTGGGGTAGCTTTTGATGGGGTGGAAACTGACTACCTCAACCCTACCGCGATCGCCAATCTCACTTTACCAACGAATGAAAACCCTAAAAGTTGGTTGAGTTACGGCAGCACCCCTGGTATTGGTGTGCCATCCTCTTATAATGGTTGGTTCACCGATCCTAATAAAAATCGGGCGGAAATTAATTACGATCCGAACACCAGTCAATCTCAGGTACTGAAGCTGAAATGGGCAGAAGACCAAAATATTAATAGCGCGACGATCGACCTCAGCGCATTGAGTCCCAAAACTAACCCCGGACTCGGCGATCAAGGTAATGAAGTTGGTTTGCTGCAAATCTTTAATAATGGGACTCTCGTACCGGCCAGCAATTTTACGATTACTCGTCTAAACTCTCCCGCAGTCGTAAAACCCATTACTGTGGGTTCAGATGGAGTGACTTTCACGGGCGATCGCACCGATGGCAATTTCAAATTCAAAATAGAAGCAAACCCTCTGAGCAACATTAGTTTTGACGAACTGCGGTTCTCAGCCAAAGCCTACGATAGCCCCACCGCTGCCTACACCGCCACCTCCTTCAAAGACGATAGTTCCGACTACCTGCTGCGGAACATTGAATATCAAGGGACTCAAGATCCGGTTAGCCTTCAGTTTAGCGCCCCAACCTTCAGCGTCAACGAAGATGGAACGCCCGTTGCAGCCGTGACAGTCACTCGCACAGGTAGCAGCGCCGGCACCGCCTCAGCTACCGTGAACCTCACCAATGGTACTGCTACAGCCCCTGCTGATTACGCCAATACTGCCATCCCTGTCAATTTTGCCGCAGGGGATTCTACACCCAAGACGATCGTCGTTCCTATTGTCGATGACGCTTTGGTGGAAGGTAACGAAACCGTCAACTTAAGCTTGACCAATCCCACCGGCACCAGCCGTGTCAGCTTGGGAACGCAAAGTACCGCCACTTTGAACATCGTAGATAATGACACTCTCCCTGTCGGCACCCTGCAATTTAGCGCCCCCACATTCAGCGTCAACGAAGATGGAACGCCCGTTGCAGCCGTGACAGTCACTCGCACAGGTAGCAGCACCGCTGCCGCCTCAGCTACCGTGAACCTCACCAATGGTACTGCTACAGCCCCTGCTGATTACGCCAATACTGCCATCCCTGTCAATTTTGCCGCAGGGGATTCTACACCCAAGACGATCGTCGTTCCTATTGTCGATGACGCTTTGGTGGAAGGTAACGAAACCGTCAACTTAAGCTTGACCAATCCGACAGGTGCCACGATTGGAACGCAAAGTACCGCCACTTTGAACATCGTAGACAATGACGCTGCTGTCCCGACCAGCACCCTGCAATTTAGCGCCCCCACCTTCAGAATCAGAGAAGATGGAACCGCCGTTTCAGCCGTAACAGTCACTCGTACTGGCAGTAGTGTGGCTGCTGTCTCAGCGACGGTGAGCTTGGCCGATGGTACTGCTACAGCCCCTGCTGACTACGCCAATAGTCCGATCGTTGTCAATTTTGCCGCTGGTGATTCTACACCCAAAACGATCGATATTCCGATCGTCAACGATACTTTGTTCGAGGGTAACGAAACTGTCAATTTAAGTTTGATTAACCCCACAGGTAATGCCACGATTGGAACCCAAAGTACCGCCGTTACGACCATCGTAGACAATGACAGCACCCTGCAATTTAGTTCCCCTACCTTTAGTGTCAACGAAGATGGAACGCCGATCGCAGCCGTGACAGTCACTCGCACTGGTGTAACCTCTGGTACAGTCTCAGCCACCGTCAGCTTAACCGATGGTACTGCTACAGCCCCTGCTGACTACAATGCTAATGCGATCGTTGTTAATTTTGCCCCTGGCGATTCTGCACCCAAGACGGTCAATATTCCGATCGTCAACGATACTTTGTTGGAGAGTAACGAAACTGTCAATTTAAGTTTGGGCAGCCCGACAGGGAATGCCTCGATTGGAACCCAAAGTAGCGCCACTTTGGACATCATAGACAATGACAGCACCCTGCAATTTAGCGCTCCTACCTTCAGGATCAGAGAAAATGGAACGGCCGTTGCAGCCGTGACAGTCACTCGCACTGGCAGTAGTACCGGTGCAGTTTCAGCTACCGTGAACCTCACCAATGGTAGTGCTACAGCCCCTGCTGACTACGACAATACTGCCATCCCTGTCAATTTTGCCGCAGGGGATTCTGCACCCAAGATAGTCAATATTCCCATTATCGATGACACTTTGGTGGAGGGTAACGAAACTGTCAATTTAAGTTTGGTTAACCCGACCGGCAATGCCACGATTGGAACCCAAGGTACCGCCGTTACGACGATCGTAGACAATGACAGCACCCTGCAATTCAGCGCCCCGTTCTTCAGTGTCAACGAAAATGGAACGCCTGTTTCAGCAGTGACAGTCACTCGTACTGGTAGTGCTGTCGGTGCAGTCTCAGCGACGGTGAGCTTGTCCGATGGTACTGCTACAGCCGGCCCTGATTACACTAATGGTTTGATCGCTGTCAATTTTGGCAATGGGGATTTAGTACCCAAAACCATCACCATTCCCATTATCGATGACACTTTATTTGAGGGTGACGAAACTCTCGGTTTAACTTTGGTTAGCCCTATAGGTGCCACAATTGGAAACCAAAGCAGCACCGTTTTGAGCATCATAGACAATGATACTGCACCTGCTCCTGCTCCTGCTCCGATCGCTGGTACCTTAACTGCATCTAGCCTTGTCTTCGACGATCCAATTACTAACTTTGCTGCAGCTAATGCGAACAACCAAGTTAGCAATGGCGGGCAAAATGCGATTCCCTTGCAGGGCAGTACCGATATTCAGAACGGGGATTGGATGAGCAATTTCACCAACTCTTTGGGCCGAATGGCGATGGCAAGCCCAGGAAATTCCTCTGACGTCGGGATTAATTCCACTAACTCGATCGGCAATTTCGGTACCACAGATAATTGGTTGAATTTACCCAAAGAGCCGATTATGGGCAGCAGTGCCCCGAATCTATTGCTGGCTTAGATGCTAGTTTGGTCGCCTTTAACCAATTTGCTCAGTACGTTTTTTGACTAGCGATTTGCGTTAGTGGGTTTTAATCATTGGTGATAACTTCTAAAGTTGTCACCAATGTCAAGTGGGAGAGGCAGACAGATTTAAATGCTGCCTCATCCTCGCTTGATATTGATATTGGGAGTTGAGACTAAACAACTCTTGTATGAATTTTTGATTTACAGGAAAACCGCTGATGAACGTTGCTGAACGCAGATAATTTGAAAATAGTTGATGAATGAATGAATGAATGAATGCAATTGCTCGTCCCATCAAGCCCCGTAAATCAGTTAAATTTATTATGAATAACTTTGTTTTTTGGCTTAGACTGGTGCGGTAATTGCCTCGATCGCACTTCAATAGCTCGATCGCCCCCATCACTCAAAGGCCACTCCAACTCATCAATATCGTTGCGGAACTTCTTCACCGGAATATCAGCACCGTTGATAATCGCCCCCAACAGCCGCGGCCCCGATTTATGCGAATCCTCGTCGTCAAATTCCAGCAACTGATCCGCAGCTTCAGACAACATACTAGCCAGAGTATAACCAGCCCGCGCCACCAAAATTATACCGTCCGTGTACGGTTCCAGCGTCAACGCATCATTGCACTCGCTCAACGCCGGAGAATCCACAACCACAAAATCAAAGCGATTGCGAACATCCTCGAACAATCTCCGCATTTCACTCGATTCGAGTACCGCCGAAGCCTGCCGCAAACATCCCGGACTCGGCACAACATACAGGTTTTCCACATCTGGAACCAAATGGACGCACTCGCTCATATTGCCGTAATAGTGCAAAGGTTCCACCGCCGCTAGAGGATCTGTAGCGATTCTCAAGGATTCTACGTTGGAAGCCGATCGCAAATCTGCTTCAATTAATAAAGTCCGTTTGCCCGATCGAGCCGAGGCAATTGCCAAATTGTAAGCACTAAAACTCTTCCCCTCCAAAGGAGCCGCAGAAGTCAACAACACCACCTTCACCGGACTTTCGCCAATTCGACGCAAATTAGTCCGCAACCGCTCGTAAAACTCCAAATAGGGCGAATTGGGTTCCAAAGCCAGAGGCATATCATCCTCGTAGGAATCAAACACGATCGCTTCAGGCAAAACTGCCAGTACCGGCACCTCTTTTTCCACCAAAGCCGCCCGCACTTCTTCCCAACTGTAAAACTTGCCGTTGAGCATCCCCAACAAAAATATCAACCCACCGCCCAGCAGCAATCCTACAAATCCCCCCACCGCCAACATCACCAGCAAACCTCTCTTGTTTGAGTCAACATCATCAGTTTTGGGAAGCTGGGCGATTCTCAAACTCCCCGTTGTCTCCGCTACCGCCGCTTGAGCGTCTACCAAAGCTGACTGCATCTTGTCATAGAGAGCTTTTTTGAACCCCACTTGCTGGATCAGCCGCGCTTGTTCTAACTGCTTGTTGGGAATTGTGCCGTGCTCTAAGCGCAATAGTTGTTCAGTTTTTTCGACTCCTTTGATTTGCTGTTGCACCATTTCCCGCTGGGTTTGCAAAGTAATCAAATTTTGAGCTAACTGTTGTCTGGCCGGATCTAAAGAAGAGTCTATCCGAATGCGATCGGCACTTCTGAGCGGTGCCGCCACCCCGTTACCGCCGAGCACCTCAGATTGTCGCTGCTGCAACTGTTCGTCAAAAGCTTGTTTTTGTTTGAGCAATTCTACAATTTTCGGGTGTTCCTCCTGCAAGTCGCTGCGGAGAATTTTGAGCTGAGATTCGATCGAAAACAATTGCACTCGCAGTTGGGCAATAATTGGATCGGCAGAAAGTGCTTGAGCGACGTAAGCTTGCTCCACATTCAATCCCAAGCGATCCTGCAAACTATTAATTTGAGCTTCAATTCCTCCCAACTGCACGCGGAGTTGCCGCTGCAGCTGTTGGCTGCCGGTAATCGCTTGCGGCAGCGTACCGTTCTGAGCTGCTAAAATTGAAGTTCCTTCTCGTTTTTCGTAGGCTTCTAGTTTTGCTTCCGTCTCTCTGAGTTCCTGAGTTACTTTCGGCAAGCGTTCTTGAATTTGGGCGATCGTTTCTCGCAATCTAGAAGTATTAATATCTTGGCTGCGCTCCACCATTGCGTTCATCAGCACCTCCAGTACCTCTTCTGCTGTTGTGCGATCGGCATTTTTGTACAATACTTGAATCAAAGCGCTGGGGTCATTATTCTTAGTCGGCATTTTGATCTGCACCTTGTCTGCCAGCTTTTTAGTCAAAATTTGTACTTTTTTTTCCGTTTCTTTTGGATTGACTATTGCTGCTACTTTTGTGTTTGGTTTTTGTTGGGCTTTAATGAGTTTTTCTGCTGCTGGTTCAATCACATTTTCTTGATCCAGCAGCATATCTTTAGTTATTTCTTGTCCTTCCTGTTGAATTTTAGTAGTAGTCGATGAAAAAATCACGCTCGGCCTGCGGTATGCCAGCGTACCGGAAGCAACGTAAACCGGCGCGGGAGTTGGCTGCAAAGCCACTACTCCCGACACGCCCACAGTCGTCGCCAGAGTAGCCAGTCCCACCCACTTGTATTGGTCGAAAGCAATTAAATAACGTTTTACAACGGATAAAGTCATAATGATTGTTGACTGTTGACTGTTGACTGTTGACGGTTGACTGTTGACTGTTGACTGTTGATTGTTGACTGTTGATTGTTGACTGTTAACTGCTGACTGTTGACTGTTAGGAATTAAAATTTATTAATAACTTACGCAATTGCTCGTTACTTTCGCCCTGCTTGGTAATGCAGATAGGCGAGGAAGAGCCTCCTTTGAGGAAGGCAACTTACAGGAGAGAGGACTGTAGGAGATGTTTCAGTTATTAAGTTTTCGATCCTAACTGCTGATTGTTGACTGTTGACTGTTGACTGTTGACTGTTAACTGTTAACTGTTTGTTTTGAGTAAATCATAACTAATAACTAATAACCATCACTAATATAGCGGTTCTCACAAAAGTGAGGTATGCCCAATGCCCTATGCCCAATCAATGCCCAATCCCTCCGCAACGCTAGAGCCCCATGCCCTATGCCCTATGCCCAATGCCCTGCGCGGGCCAATCCCTCCGCTTCGCTCCGCCCAATCCCTCCGCTTCGCTGGGCCCTGTTTGGCCAATCAATGCCCAATCCCTCCGCTTCGCTGGGCCCTGTTTGGCCAATGACTACCTATTATTAGGTGATGGGCCGAATAGATTTGTTACCCCATTTCTTAACTGATCGAAGAACAGAATAAAACCCAAAATATCGCGGAACGGTCGAGTAAAAGTATTGATTACATAACCAAGGCGCTCTACCAGATTCCTACCGATTACGATCACATCATTATCTTCGAGCATCGGGTTCTCAGAAACATTGCCCTCCAAAGCAGCTTTAGCATCTATCTTGCGGTTGATAGCTCTACCTTGTTTTTGGTCGAACCGAATCAAAGCCATTTTCCGCAAGTCAGCTAAATTTACAGGTAAGTTGTTGATAGCATCCAAAAACTTGCTGCCATTTTCTAGGTAGAACGAAGTCAAACTACCACTAGCGTAACTCAAAACTCGAACGTAGATTCTGGGCTTAATCAAGGTAGACCGCGCCACCAGAGCTTTGTCGTAGTCTAGGTTTTTGGTACTAGCGTCCAATTCCGGGATGACAATTACATCTCCCGAGGCTAAAGGAAAATCGAACAAATCCTGAGCGTTGGCTAGGGGAGTGTAGAGGTCGATGGGTTCATCCACTGAGGAGCCGTCCACCAGCGTCCGCCGCACTCGCACCTCGCGCAAATCGGCTTTTCCCGTGACTCCCCCCGCAATCACCAAAGCAGCGGAAATTCGACCGGAACCAGCCGGAAGCGTGTAAAAACCAGGTTTGCTGACTTCTCCGGTGACGGTGATTTGGACGGGAAGGGCGGCAGCGGCTAGGCTGTACCTGGATGCTAAATCTCGATCGGACTTGCGATCGGTTGTAATCTGTTTATACGGTACGACGATCGCATCTCCATCTTCCAAACGCAAATCCGGCGGAGCAATACCAGTTTGCAGCGGTGTCAAAATATCAACAACTTGCTCCGCCACTTCCCCCCCCGGCAGAGTCCGCCGCACCCGCACCGCCCGCAGTTCGGCCGTAGGATTAGTCCCCGCAGCAGCCGCCAAAGCCGCCGGAAGTTGCGGGGTTTGCAGCGGATAAAAACCAGGTCTCGCCACTTCCCCCGTCACCGTCACCACTACCGGGCGCTGAACCAGCAAAGCACTCGATACTTGAGGATTTTTGATAAATTGGGCAAAGCGCTCGCGGAGTCGCTGCTGTGATTCTTCGACAGTCAGACCGCGCAAATTTACCGATCCAATCAGTGGCAGTACAATTATCCCTTCAGGGCTGATAGCACCTGTAAAATTCAGCTCTGGGAAGCGCTGAACTTGAACCGAAATCTGGTCTCCAGGGCCTAGGCGGTAAGGCCGATTCCGAAAAGCTGGGTTAATTTGCCGGTTGAAGTTGGCTGGCGGCGGCGGTACGCGCAGTGGTGGCGACGGCACCAACTGTTCTGCACTAGGAACAACGGATTGAGCTAAAGCCGTTTCGGGAAAAATTTTGCCGTTAAAGCCCCAGAATACAGCAGCAAAAGATAGAGTCCAAGCTGTTGAGTGCAGACCAGCCAAGGAAAAAGCAACGCGATTTTTAATTGTAAATTTTTCCCGCATTTTTATTGGCAGATAAAATCTCGTATTATTTGGAATAATATCCTGTCCGGTCGATCTAAAATTAGTTCGTAGTGCGGTTTAGTCCGCAATCCGGTCGCTGACACTGACTGACGCAGGCGCGATCCTACTGTTTTTGTTATGGTAAGCGATCGGAGATGATATAATTAGTTGTTTTTTAAATTTCATTTTGGTTTGGCAAATCTCAACTAAAAATCTTTTTTCTTGATACCAAATCCATTTAATTTGCTTGATTCTTCTAGCCCGCAGAGGCGGTGTTTGTTTGTATATAAGCTGTTGTGCAAATAAACATTGTATATTTTGATGACAATCAAAAATCGTCAAATTCTCTCCCCCTCTCCCCTGATCCCCATCGGACCCTCAATCGCCATACACAATCTATATGAGCAACAGCT
>NZ_JADEWT010000094.1 GCF_015207505.1 Tychonema sp. LEGE 06208 | reverse complement strand
GGGTTGGGGTGGGGTAAAAAATTTACGACTAATTTAGGATTGCTATATTGCATTAGGTTGCGTTATCAACTACAATCTACAGGCTTACAATTTAAAATTGAGTTAAGCAAATGCAAAAATACGTTTGTACAGCTTGCAATTACGTCTACGATCCAGAAGTAGGCGACCCCGACGGAGGCATAGCTGCCGGTACTGCCTTTGAAGATATCCCCGAAGATTGGGTTTGTCCCACTTGCGGGGCGGCAAAATCCGATTTTGAACCAGAAGAATAAGCGAGAAAAAATTTGTCCGATCGAATCCTCAAAATTACAGTCATAGGTGGCGGTGCAGCGGGTTTTTTTAGTGCAATTACCTGCGCGAAAACCTACCCCCAGGCCCGCGTCACTTTACTAGAAGCTGGCCGACAAGTCCTAGCAAAAGTTCGCATCTCCGGTGGCGGGCGCTGCAACGTCACTCATGCTTGTTTTGACCCCGGTGTTTTAGTGCAGAATTACCCCAGAGGAGGGAAAGCTCTGCGCGGTGCTTTTACTCGATTTCAACCCCGCGATACTGTTGATTGGTTTGCCAGTCACGGTGTGAAATTGAAAACAGAAGAAGATGGGCGAATGTTTCCGATTACAGATGATTCGGGGACAATTGTTAACTGTTTGATCCGAGCTGCTGAGGATGCAGGTGTGAAAATTCGCACGGGCGATGCAGTCGTTTCAGTACATAAATTAACTGGCAATAACGCAGAGGGCGAACAAGGGGGCACTGCCCCTACGGATGAAACTAGATTTGAAATTGAGTTGAAATCCGGGGAAAAATTGCAGTGCGATCGCATTCTGCTCGCTACAGGTAGCAATCCGTCGGGTTTTAAGTGGGCAAAAGAGTTAGGTAATACTGTAGAACTGCCCGTTCCTTCTCTATTTACTTTTAATATTTCTGACAGCAGAATCAAAGATTTAGCCGGAATTTCGGTTCCTAATGCTAAGGTGAAATTGCCGGGAGCTAAATTAGAACAAAGCGGGCCTTTGCTAATTACTCACTGGGGTTTAAGCGGGCCTGCTGTACTCAAACTTTCGGCTTGGGGTGCGAGATTTTTGCACGATCGCCATTATAAAACATCTGTGCTGGTTAATTGGCTTCCCCAGTACAATGCGGAGGTTTTGCGGCAGCAACTGCTAGCGGTTAAATCGCAGTTGTCGCACAGATCGATCGCCTCTAGCTGTCCGTTTCCAATACCGCGCCGCCTCTGGGAACGTTTGACAAGTTCGATCGGCATTGACGAACAAAAACGCTGGGCCGACTTATCCAACAAAATCCTCGATCGCCTCCTGCTAGAACTCATTCAAGGCGAATATCAGATTGCGGGAAAAGGCGCATTTAAGGAAGAATTCGTCACCTGCGGCGGTGTTAACTTAAAAGAAGTCGATTTCAAAACAATGGAAAGCCGCCGCTGTCGGGGACTTTTCTTTGCTGGCGAAATCTTGGATATCGACGGCGTGACGGGTGGTTTCAACTTCCAAAGTGCGTGGACTACGGCGTGGTTGGCTGGAATCGCGATCGGCAAATCGGACGATTTGGGATTGTAGATTGGGGATTTGGGATTTGCGATACAGTCAGAAACCGGGTTTTTTGGGAAAATATAGGTTTATACCCGCAGATTTGGTAAAAAACCCGGTTTCTCTCAGGTAAAGGCGGGGAGTGGCGATCGGGAACCTGACTTGTGAGATTAGATCGGACGATCGCGCTTTCAACCGCTGCTATACAAACAATAAAATCGGTTTGCAGTAAGGACTTTAGTCCTGATGGACTCAAAGACAAAAAGAAGATTCAAGTCCTCTCGATCGAACTAAATGAGTGTAGAGATTCATCCCGAAACCGATTCAAGCCAAGCAATCAAATCCTCTTGACTGCTAAAATCCAACAAATTTTCACCTAAATCATCCAATTGTTCGAGAGATAGCTGCTGGATGCGAGTTTGAATTTCCGGCGAAACCTCACCTGTGCGCCGCGCTATTTGACGCAGAATTAATGCTATCTGTCCTTCAATTATGCCTTCTTTGCGGCTTTTAGTAATAGCACCGCGCTGGTCTTCAAAAAACATTTCTCGCTTTTCTAATTCGGCTAATTCATCAACGCTTAAATTAGTTTTACTGGCGATGGAAAAAGCTGTATTAATTTCGGGTATTGATGCAAATTTTTCGGGAATTTCATCAAGTTTAGTAGCGTTTTTGATAAAATAAACCCAGCTTTGAATCAGGTTTTCGACTTGCTCCAGTTCTTTATTAAATTTCGGCAGTTCTACAAAAAATAATTCTATTTCTCTGTAATATTCGATGTTTTCTTCAACTTCTTTAAAAACAAAATGGGTGAGAAATTTTTCGGTATTTTCAAACAGCACAAAATCTGTAATTGTTAAAGCAATCACAGGATTTAATTTTGAGTAGCCTTCTCTCGGTTTGAGCTGAGTCGCGTAGGTTTTGGCTGCATTGTATATGACACGCTTAGTAAAAGCTTCTACATTAATTACCTGCATTTTGATAATGACAGTTTTGTTGCCTGTAATTTTGGCTTTGACATCCAGGTAAGTGTCTTTTAAACCAGTTATGCTTGGTGCGGCGTAGGGGTCGATGATTTCTAAATCTTGAATTGTCGGCTGTGCGTTGTAGAGCATCGCATTCAGGAAGCTAATCAAAACTTCTTTGCTCTGAGGCGAAGCAAAAATCTTTTTGAAGCCAAAATCTGTTTTAGGATTGATGAATGTCATAATTGGTAACGGGTAAGGGGGAATTAGTAATCGGTATTTTATTGCGATAATTAGATCACAAAATTCCTTCCATTTCTAAATCTTCAATTATCTGCAATCCGCGCGGGTCGCCGACTCGCAACAGGGAAGATTTTGCATCTTCTCGCACGCCCATATCTGCATCTTCTTCTAAAGATTCAATTAAAGCGTCGATCGCCCCAGCGTACACTACATTATTCGGCAATTCCCGCGCCAGTTGTCCGATCGCCCAAGCAGAGTTGCTCCGCACAGCAGACACAGCATCTCCCCGCAGCGATTCAATAAGCGGTGGAATCGCTGCAATCACCACATAGTAACCAACTTTTGCCATTTGACCCAGCGAACTCGCCGCCCACAAACGTACTGCCGAAATATCAGTTCTCAAAGCATCAATTAAAGATGGCAAAGCGCGGGGATCGCTGCAATTTCCCAGGGCCCAAACTACCCCTTTGCGAACGTAACCGTTCCAGTCGCAGTTAAGCTGCTCGATTAGCGGTTCCACAGCATCGGGACTCGGATTTCGCCCCAAAGCATAGGACGCACTTACCCGCACCAAGGGGCAACCGTCTCTCAACAAATTAATTAAATGCGAAATCGCGCGATCGTCCTGCAATTCGCAAAAAGCCCGCGCCGCAATCATCCGGTGCTGAGGTTCCGGGGATTCCAGCAAAGGCAGCATTTCCTCTGGATCTGGCAGCGGGGGTTCGGATACGTCAAATCGATCCAAAGGGCTTTCCAGTTCCGTCTCAGTATCAAGGGTGTTGGGGTAGTCGTTATTGTTCATAAAAAAACTTTACCGCACTGAGGATGCTACGGGTGCAACTGAGTCAGCCGTCAAAGTGATTTGTTCATCCAGACAGAATGGCTTTGATAGCCTAACTTTTGATAGAGATTCATAGCAGGCTGATTGCTCAAAAAAACTTGTAAACCAATTTGCCGATCGCCCCTGGAACGTGCCCAATTTTCAGCATGAATCACTAAAGCTGCACCGAGTCCCTGACGGCGGTGTTCCGGCGCGATGTATAGCAAAAAAATGTGACCGTGGCGCAATCCAGTGGTTTGGTCGATCGCATTTCCCAGCCACAAACATCCGACAACCGATTGGGGATTTAGCGCTGGAGATTTGGGATTGAGATACTGCGAGGGCAGCACGGGCAAATTTTCTTGCTCTTGGGGGGTGTTTTTCAGGCACTCTATCCACCAAAGCGGCGTCTGGTTAGAAAAATACTGTTCGACAGTTTGAGACAAATGTCCCAATTCCCGATCGGGGTAAAGCTCTTCGTAAGTCAGGTGCAGGAACTTTACCAGTTTTGCCCGATCGAGTCCCGATCCCGATCGCAGCGCGTAGCCCGGTATTAGTTGAGCAGACATCAACGGACTCGGACACCGAGAGCGACATCATTTAGCCCCAATAAAATTGGATTCACTACTGCCGCTTGTTTTTGGGGGATCTCTTCCTCAATCGGTGCCGGGGCAGCCATGTCAGCCGGCAAAAAGATGCGAGCGCTGACTGATACCAGAGCTACGAAAAATATTAATATCGCTATAAAGGGAGCAATGTATTGACGAATGATAGCCATAACCGCAAAAACTTAATTCTTGAGTTGATTTTATCAATTGTACCATACAAATCTTGTCAGCTATAATGCTGCCATTAGACAATTAGCTCTCAAAAAGAGCGATCGCCAGTACCAACAAACACAAAATATAAGATTATGAGTGCCTCGCCAGCAGTTTATGAAGCTCTAGCTAAGTCAATTGTTTTTTTGAATGAAAAGCCCAACGCGCAGAATGACGTGGCGCGTTTCCTGGATACTAACGGCTACTATATCGATCGCATATTCGACGACCGAGAAACTGGATTTTATGCGATCGGCTTCGGTTCCTCCGACTCCCGAAATCCGCCAGTCCTCGTATTTAGAGGTACAGATTTCATCGACGGCGATGCTATGTTTTCCGACTCCCGCGACATCGGCTTACCAGAATTTGAAAAAAACAAAGATAACATCAAAAGCTGGCTCACAGAAATCGGTCAAGATACTGCTAAAAACCCCAGCAAATTATTGCCCGATATCGTCGGTCACAGTTGGGGCGGAGCGATCGCTCAAATCACAGCCACCGAATACACATCTATCACCGGCGACATATTTACTTTCAACTCTCCCGGAGTCTCAACCACTACCTTCAACGCTTTTCGGAAAAATCTCAGCAGAGTTGGCAACAAAAATGTCAATCACTACATTGTCAGCGGAGATATTGTCAGCTTGTTTGGCGAAGCATTTATACCGGGAAAAGTATTTATCCAAAATTTTACCGATCCGAGCATTAATCCCTTAACTGTTTTGGCAAAACATCGAACAGAAAATTTATTAAGCGCTCCGCCCGCAGATTTTTTCCAGAGGCAAATTTCCGTCGAAGACTTAAACAAACCCGACTTTGCTTATAACGACAACGACTCCGATTTTAACGAATTTATCGCAGCCCTAAATTTTGCCCTGCCCACTGTGTCAATAGCAATGAGAAAGAGAGCGGGTGTAGAGAGTTTGAGAACAGCACCAGAATTTTCTTTTGTGCAGTTAATCAGAGAAATACAATACGGTTTAGCTCCTCTGCAATCGAATTATTTATTAGGCGACATTCGCAACAATACTGCTACCGGTGGCAAGGGCGAGGATACCATGATCGGCAGCAGAGGTAACGATACTCTTAGAGGTAATAGAGGTAATGACAGTATCATCGGTGATGAGGGTGACGACTTCTTGTACGGCGGCAGAGATAACGATTATTTGGAGGGTGGCGACGGAAACGATTTGATGTCCGGCGAGTTTGGCAGCGATATTTTGATCGGCGGTGCGGGGCGCGATCGCTTTGTATTGGAATCCGGCGGCGGAGCCGATGTAATTGTCGATTTTAAAAAGGGTGAAGATTTAATTGCACTGTCGCGGGGGCTAACTTTCCCTCTCATTAGAGTCAGCCAAGGTGGTGACGGAGCTTTAATTTCTATCCCGATTACTGGCGAAATTCTTGCTACTCTCACAGGCGTGTCGGCCAGCGACATTACACAGTCTGATTTTGTGCAGCTTTAGTGCGAGAAAAATTTGTAGTTTTGGTATAGCCTTTCTTAAAAAGATGGGGCATGGGGCATGGGGCCTTGGGCGAGCGCGAAGCGGAGGGATGGGGCATACCTCACCACGCTTGAGAACCGCTATATCGTAAAAGCGAACAAAATTTAGCAAAAAATACGTCATATTTTTTGCTAAATTTTGTTCGCTTTTTTGTTGTTATTTTACAATTTTATAACTTCAAAATTGGATAAATTAATATTGTTAATTAATCAAGTTTACAGTAAAATGAATTAACCAGGTTCAACACTAATGCCCAATTCAAACACAGGAAATAAAAAATATGCCTTCTTCCCCCGCCGTTTACGAAACTTTAGCGAAACAAGTTGCTTACATAGATGACAACCCCCAGTTTCAAACTGTAGTTCAAACTGGTTTGAGCGCTGCCGGCTACCAAATCGATCGCACCTTTGACGATCCGACAACAGGGTTTCACGCGATCGGCTTAATATCCACCACCCCAGACAAACCGCCAGTTCTCCTATTTCGGGGCGTTGACCAACCGCTCGACGAAGTTGCCAACACAGACCCGCGAGGCATCGGTTTCAACCAATTTGAAGCCAACAAACAAGCCCTAGGAAATTGGCTGACAGAAATCGGTCAAAATACAGCCAAAAATCCCGGCCGCTTGCCACCAGACGTTCTCGGACACAGCTTGGGCGGTGCCTTAACCCAGCTAGCCGCCAGCGAATTCACATCTGCGATCGGAGATGTGGTGACATTCAATTCTCCCGGAGTCGATCAAAGCACAGTCAATACTTTTACACAGAAAGCCGGTACCAGCAAAAATGTAACTCACTACATTGTTAGCGGCGACTTTGTGAGTTTGGGAGGAGAAGCTTTTCTGCCAGGAAAAGTGTTTTTACAAACATTTACCAACCCGATTATTAACCCGCTATTAGTTCTAGAAAAGCACACGCAAACAGGTTTATTAACAACTCCTCCTCTCGGTTTTACTCAAACAGAAATTTCTGCCAACCAATTGAGCAGCCCAGAGTTTACTTTTACAGATTCAGATTATTTAGAACTGCTAGCTGGCGTAGACTTTGTGCTGCCAGAATTGGGAGCTGCCCTGCAATCGCGCAGCACCTTCGAGCAATCGAGAAACGCTCCGGGAGCATCCTTTTTCGGAAACATTCTGGCCATCCAAAATGCTCTCAACCAATCTCAACCTAATTATTTATTAGGCGACGATGCCAACAATACAGCCACAGGTTTTGGCGGCGACGATATTATTATTGGTAACGGGGGAAATGACACTCTCATCGGCAGTCGCAACAATGATATTATCAGCGGTGGCACCGGCAACGATCAGCTATTTGGCGGCAAAGGAGATGATAATTTGGATGGGGGAGATGGGGACGATACACTTGTTGGTGGAATTGGTGCCGATATCTTAATTAGTGGCCTTGGACGCGACGTATTAGTGTTAGGAGCCGGCGCAGGTACAGATACAATTATAGACTTTCAACAGGGTCAAGATTTAATCGGTTTGACCAAAGGTTTGACTTTCAACCAACTGAAAGTTACTCAAGGCGATGTTTCAACAACGATCGAAATTGCCAGTAACGGCGAAGTTCTTGCCAGTATTCCTGGCATTTCAAGGAGTCCGCTAACAGCTAGCGATTTTATTGCGATTTAGTTCGCGGCTGGCCATACAGATATTCGGTAGGGACACAACATTGTTGTGTCCTTATTTTATGAACGCAAGCGCACATAATTTATACTCCAATACGCTTGGGATAAGAATAATCTGATTTCCTTTCACAAGTCGGGAACTCTCATAAATGCGTGAAATGAAATTCGTCGGAAAGCGCTAACCCAAGCGTATTGATTTATATTCATTCCATGATTACAAACATCAATATTCCTCTAGGGAGGGGTTCACCGAAATCTCCAAAAGTAGTGCAGACATTGGTAAACCCGACCCGCCCGAATATTATAGTTATAGCGATCGCACTTGATATTAATCGAAATCGTCCAGTCCAGGTCTGGGCATGGATGCTAGTTTTTTCTCATCTTCTAGGGGCAGAAAGAAAATCGTCAGCATACCGGGAATCACAGCCAGCGCGCTCATCAAAAAATAATTTTGATAGCCGAGACTCGCCTGCAAGTAGCCGCTAAAAACGCCCGGAATCAGCACTCCAGCGGCCATAAAAGCCGTTGTAATTGCATAGTGGGATGCTTCGTATTCAGGGCGGACAGTCCGCATCAAGAACACTGTATAGGCAGCTACGCCAAGTCCGTAAGTAAATTGCTCGATCGAATTTACGGCATAAGCCCATTCAATCCCCGGTTGATTGATAGCCAATAGCCAATAAAGCACGTTAGTCGAATTTTGCAGAATAGCCGTCGGCCACATCCATTTTTTCAATCCTTGTTTGGCAATTAAATAGCCGCCCAGCAACCCTCCTATTAACAGAAACATTACCCCTAAAGTACCGGATAATAAGCCCATATCCGACGTAGAAACTGCTAATCCTCCTTTCTCAACTTTATCCATCAAAAATGGAGGAGCCATTTTAAACGTCAAGGCATCGCCCAAGCGAAAAATCAAGACGTAAGCCACAATCCAACCTATTTTATCTTGCTGAAAATAAGTTTTAAATGCTTCAATAAAGCTGGTTCTTTGTTGAGGAGTGTCGGATTCCAGAGCGTAATTGCGAGGATAGGGAAGATACCACCGCTGAAAGAGATATATCAGCACAAACATAATCGCACAAATGCCAAAGGCTGTCGCCCATCCGTAGTTAAGCGCCGACACGCTAAAATCCGAACCGAAAAGTGACAGCGGAATGTTTTGATATATTTTGGTGTCGCCTGTATTTCCGGTCACTAAATGGTTTTCGGCCAGTTTCCCGGCTAAGAACACCAATAAACCGCTACCGGCAATGACAGCACCTCTATAAGCCGTGTTGCGAACCCCGACAAATAGTGCTTGTTGGTCTTTATTTAGAGTGTTTAAATAAAATCCGTCAATGGCGATGTCGTGAGTAGCTGACACAAAGGCGATCGCCGTAAAGATCACAAGTGATATAATAATTGGTGCAGGCGTTAATACACCAAAAGCCAGGAAAGCAAACAGAAAAGCACAAATGATTTCGGTGGTTAAAATCCACTTGCGTTTGGTGGAATACAAATCAACTACTGGGCCCCACAAACCTTTTAAAACCCAAGGAAAAGACAACAGACTTGTCAATCCGATCAATTCGTTGCTGGTTCCCATACCTTTCAAAAAAATCACCGACATTAAATTAACGACGGTGTAAGGGAGACCTTGAGCGAAGTATAATACTGATACCCACAATCCAGCGTTATGCTTTTTTTCCATTGCAGAGATATTTTACCTAGTTACTTATTTGATTTACTGAGTGCGATCGACAATTCCGGTCAATTCAACCCCTGGCATCACAGTATATGCCATTCCGATGCCAGCGGCAGCCATATAAATAGTGCATTTTAGCATCATTCTGGCTCAAAACTATTTTCATTTTTTGAATAAGCCTGCAAAAATTTTTATCCGTTAAAAGAAACGAGGTAAGCCCGAACATTCTTGTTCCAGTCATAAGTGCCATAGGTTCGCAGCAGTTCCAAAGCACTTTCTTCTATCTGATATGCAGTTTTTGGACTATTCACCGGACGTTCGGGACTGTCAGGATTAACAACAATTAAACCTGCATCTAGAAACTGATGCACAGTCTGGCGGCGCACAGTTTCCCGCGTATTTGGTGCATATTTTTTACTGTACTCCTCCTCCATAAATTCCATAATTGGTGTGATTCCCCGAAGTGGAGATTTTGCCAATTCCCAAGCATCCTTTGGCTTGAGGTCAAGCAAAGCCAGAAGGGTTAAGGCGGAACGTTCGTTAAGCTGACCTTTGGGAAAACCCAGCGCTGCAAGTATTTCTAGAGATTCATCAATACGGTTCTTGATTGTCATTGGGCTATTTTCTAACGGATTGGTCGCCTTCAGCAGTTGTGTCTCGACAAGTCGATCGAGTTCCCGCTGTGTAGGAAATATTTCTCTTATTTGAGCGCCAAGTAAAAGTAATTGCTCTAGATTAGGATACTTCAAATTGCGTAAATCCGTAGCATTAACTTGAGTGTGTCCGTTGAACAGTCGGAAAAACCCATCTACCAAACTCGAATTTAGATAAACAGTCAATCCCCGCGCTAGAGTGAGGTCTAATCCGCGTCCTTGTTGGTGAAAGTAATTTAAATGGTTTTCAAAACCAACGCTAGAATTATTAATTTTGTCGGAATCCCAAACAACTGCAACAATTCGCTTTTGTTCTTCCTTTGACGAAAAGCGCTTGGTCAAAACATAATGTTCGTTGGGTACGAGGAGTGCAGCAGTTTTTTCGGTAATTGCTAAAGCTTGGTGCTTTTTGGTGGCGGTGGGATATTCAACAAACCCAGCCGATAAATGGGCTGGATAAATCAGTGGAACTGCATCTTTTTCTAGTTCTAGCCGCAAGTCAGAACCAACGCGAAAATCTACAACTTTTCCGGTGGAAACTGTCAAACCTAATTCTTGTAGCGTGCAAGTAAATTGAGCCATTTGCTCAACTAATTGCTGGCTGAGGGCATCGGGCAAAATCCGAATAAATTGCTCGGAATCTTTGGGGTTAACTACATCAGTATATCGTATATTATGACACAAAATTAGATCGGCATCAGCACTGTTACTTGAGGTAATCGTTACAGTATCTGGCTTTTCTATTTGTTTTGTAGCGCGCACAATAATTGTTTCTTGCAAAACAGCATCATCGCGAAATATTTTCTGTCGCGATTCAAAGATATGTATTTGGCGTAAAGCCATCATTTGTAGGAAGACTTTACGAAAATCTCGAAAGTATAAACCGTTGCAACAACTGCGGGGAGTAATTGACACTAATTCACCGTTTGGTTTGAGCAAGCTAGCGGCGGCAATCATAAAACCAGTGTAGAGATTGCCGGTTTCTACTCCTATAGAACGCAGCCAGGTACGCACTTGGGATTTAGCTGGGATTTTAGCATAGGGAGGATTGATGATTGCATGGGTGAATTCCAGTTTTTTTGAGTTTGTAAATAGATTGGAATTCAACATTTCAGCAGTTTCTTGAATAAAGTCTACTCTGCAAATTTTACTGGTAAAAATTATGCCAAAGTTCTGACATTCAATTCTGCACAATTCTAAGGTTTGTTTGAGGTAGTCAATCAAAATAATATCAATTTCATAAGCTGTTACCTGCATGGTTTGCGGTTTGTTTGGGCGCTGGCAAAGCTCGCAAACAACGGCTGCTATCAGGGAACCAATTCCTGCACCAGCATCTAAAAGCGATATATCGGGACAGTTAAATTCAAACATTCCCGCCATCAAACTTGCGACTGAGGAAGGTGTTAAAAATTGTCCTTTTTCTCCTCTCTGGTTTTGCTGCAGTTTTTTGGTTACTTCTAACCGCAGGAGGTCTACTCGATCGAGTAAATTGTTGGCTGTTGTGTTGCTGTCGCCCGGAATGGCTAGGGTTGGAAATTGTGGTGCTATCATTTGTTGAGAAAAGTGCGTTAGCGAAGCCCGCCCCTGCGGGGGCTGCGCCAACGAAGAGGATCGCCAGTTCAGTTTATTTTCGTCCCAAATTGGTATCTATACGCTATCATAGTAGCATTCTAATCTCTTCCCATAACAGCAAGAGGCAGCCATGAACCAAGAAAAGGTGACCTTTCCAATTGATAGCGAAAAAAAAGAGGCGCTGAGGGCGATCGCTACTGTTATGGATCGCGATTTAACTTATGTTTTGAACGAAGCGATCGCTTCTTACCTAGAAAATTATCAATCGCTGCTGGATGAGATTAACAAAGGCGTTGCCGAGGCCGAAGCTGGAGACTTTGCCAGCGATGATGAAGTTCAAGCAGTTTTTGCCAAATTGACCAATGAAAATTAAGTGACTGCGACCAGCTTTGCGAAATCTAGAACAGGCTCACGCATATATTGTCAAAGACAATCCAGAGGCAGCAAGGCAATTAATTTTAAGGATTCAGAGTGCTGCAGGTCAACTCGCAGAGTTTCCTTTTACGGGCAGTTGGTCGCGTAGAATCTACTAGAGAACTTGTCATTTCCAATACATCTGATCTGATCGTCTATCGAGTAAAAGAAGAAAGCGTAGAAATTCTCCGAGTCCTTCACACATCAAGAAAGTATCCAGAAAATTAGGTGATGTTTTCGATCGCCAATTGAGCTTATTTTCGTCTAAACTTGCACCGATGTGCGAAAATGTCAACCGGACTCTCAGACCAAAAGTCCGTAAAAGACAGTTCAACGCTCTCTCACACAATTCTGATGCGTAAACACAAAACATTCTTTTTGTCAAGCTGGTTCGCGATCGGCTTAACAATTAGTTTTCTGCTGATTCCCGGCTGGTTCTCAAACTTCCAAAACCGGGCTAACGCCACACTTCCCCCGCAAACCCAAACCGCCGAATTTCGCGCCTTCTGGGTGGACGCCTTCAACCCCGGCTTCAAAACGCCTCAAGAAGTCACCAAGTTGATTGCAGACGCACAGCGGGCCAATGCTAACGCGATCGTCGCCCAAGTCCGCCGCCGGGGCGATGCTTTTTACACCAGCGCGATCGAACCCCGCACCACCGATCCCAACGTTCCCCCCGGTTTCGATCCCCTCCAAGATTTGATTGACAAAGCCCACGCCGCAGGCATTGAAATCTACGCTTGGATGGTGACGCTGCCGGTGGTTTCTGGCGGCAAACTTCCCGCCGGTCATGTTTGGCAACAACACGGGCCTAGTGCTTCTGGTAGGGATAACTGGGCGATGCTGACTTCGAGTGGTGAAGTTAAAGGTTTCCTCGATCCCGGCCATCCAGACGCTTTAGATTATACAGTTTCCGTCTATTTGGACTTGCTGAAGCGCTACGATGTAGACGGCGTGCAGTTGGATTACATCCGCTACGGCGGCCCGAATTGGGGCTACAATCCTACTTCGATCGCCCGTTTCAACCAGCAAAACGGTCGATCGGGCAAACCCGCACCTACAGATCCCGCCTGGATGCAGTGGCGGCGCGAACAAGTGACAAATTTAGTGCGGAAGCTATACGTAGAAGCCCTGGCGATTAAACCGCGCGTGAAAATTACTGCGGCGACAATCGCCTGGGGAGACGGCCCGAAAAGCGATCGCGACTGGATGCAAACGCAACCTTACAAAGAAGTTTTGCAAGATTGGCGCGCTTGGCTGGAAGAAGGTATTCTCGACATGGCGATGCCGATGACTTACCAGCGCGAATACAAGCGATCGCAAAAAGTCGCTTACGACAATTGGATCGAGTACGCCAAAAACCACCAGTACAACCGCCAAATTGCCATCGGCCCCGGCAATTATCTCAATTACATCGAAGACACTCTCTCGCAAGTCCGCCGCGCCGAAGCTCCCTCAGCCCTTGGGAATCACCTTGCGGGTACTGTCCTGTATTCCTACGCTAGCAGCAACGTGTACACCAACGTCGAACTGCGATCGGGCGGCAACAGCAGAGATTTACCCCGCCAGCCTTGGAAATACCTGCCGAAAAGCAACGATCTATTTTACACTGCCCTCTCGCAGCCGAGTCAATACGTTGACGGCGCTACGGGCAGAACCGTTGAAACTCAGCCGGTGTGGGCCATGCCGGCAGCGGTTCCCGATATGCCTTGGAAGTCGCGGCCTACTGCTGGGGCGATCGCCGGAAATTTGCAGCAGTGCGAACGAACTTGCGACGGTGCGAGTTTGACTTTGCAGGCGATCGATGCTAGTAGCAAGGTGCGGCAACTGCGTGCCGATGGTAAAGGATGGTTTGGGGCGATCGAGCTTTCGCCCGGTTCTTATCAGTTGAAAGTTGACGGAAGTCAGGTTCAACAAACAGTTGATGTTGTCGCCGGTGAAGTTACAAAAGTTAATTTCGCCAGTTTGTAGTTTGTGGGGTTCCCAGCGCGTACCTTACTAATTTTTTGATTGATTGCAGATATGTAGGTTGGGCAGAGTGAAACGCAGCTTCATTCTTGGACTCAACCTACATTTTTTTTTATTAACCACAGAGGGCGCAGAGGGCGCAGAGGGAGATCGGAGAGAGGCAAGGGTAATCAGTTACGGGGCAATTCTTAGGTCGGTGAGTAAAGTAGGATTTACTCAGAAGTGTTACAATTAAATTATCCTGGATTGAAGTGCGCTATTGTCGGTGAAGCTATGTTAATCACAGAAGCCCCTTTCACGCTCCGCAAATGGACGGTTAAAGAATATCATAAACTCGGAAAAATCGGTTTTTTTCACCCAGAGGAACGAGTCGAATTAATTTCAGGAAATATTCTCAAAATGAGTGCAAAAGGAACTGCCCATACTTCGGCTTTAGGGCGCACGGATAGATTGTTTCAAGACTTGTTTAATAATCTGGCATGGGTACGAGTGCAAGATCCGATCGCCCTCGATGACAATTCCGAACCAGAACCTGATATCGCCGTAGTCAGAATCGATCCCTTGGACTACGCCACTCACCATCCGACTCCCTCTGAAGTATATCTAATTATCGAAGTGGCAGACAGCAGCTTGGCTTACGATCGCGAAATTAAGGCCAAAATCTACGCGCGATCGGGAATTGCGGATTATTGGATATTAAATGTAAATGAGCGACAACTTCATGTTTTTCGAGAACCGACTGAAGACGGGTATCAAAGCGAAATAATTCTGGGGGAAAGCGCGAGTATTTCACCGCTGCAATTTCCTGCTTTTAATATCGCAATTCAGCAAATGTTGCCGCCAATTATACTCAATTAAAAAGCTTACTGATTTTTTTTTATTAACCGCAGAGGGCGCAGAGGGCGCAGAGAGGGAAGAGGGAGACAAGTATTTAATCTGTAGCTTTGAACCAGGGGTTTAAACCCCTGGCAGACTGCCGAACTGGCGACATATTTACTGGGGAGATATTTAAGGATTGAAGTCCTTACTACAAACTTAATCGCTTTCCAGAATCCCCGCCAGCAAAGCTTGCTGAGCGTGCATCCGATTTTCTGCTTGCTCCCAAACGCGCGATCGCGAACCTTCAATCACCGCATCCGTAATCTCTTCATCCCGGTGTGCCGGCAAACAGTGCAGTACAATTGCATTGCGATCGGCAAACTCCAACAATCGCTCATTTACTTGATAAGGCTCAAACAAGGGAATCCTGATCTTAGCTTCTTCTTCCTGTCCCATACTCGCCCAAACATCAGTATAAATTACTTGAGCATCCTTAGCCGCCGCTTCCGCATCAGAAGTCACTGTAACTTCTGTTTTTCCATTAGCAATTGCCTTAGCCTTTGCCACAATTTCAGGATTAGGACGAAAATCTTCAGGACAAGCAATTCTGACATTCATTCCCGTCATAGCACAGCCCAACATCAGGGAATTAGCCATGTTGTTGCCGTCGCCCAAATAAGTTAATGTCACTCCTTCCAGCCGGCCAAAACACTCTTTAACTGTCATTAAATCCGCCAACACTTGACAGGGGTGTTCATCATCTGTCAGCGCATTAATTACAGGAATTTTGGCATAATTTGCAAAAGTTACTAAATCCTTTTGCTCGAAAGTCCGAATCGCCAAAATGTCTAAATATCGGTCTAAAACTCTGGCTGTATCGACTAAAGGTTCGCCGCGGCTGACTTGCGTAACGTTCGGATTGAGGTCAACAACTTGCCCTCCCAACTTGTACATTGCCACCGTAAAACTCACCCGCGTTCGGGTTGAAGCTTTAGAAAATAACAAGCCGAGAACTTTAGTGCGTTTCAGCTTGACCATTCCCGATTTTAAACTGGCTGCTAGATCCAGCACATAATTTAATTCGTCAATACTTAAATCTGCCAGACTTAATAAATCTCGCCCTTTTAATGAATCCATACTTTCCCCATACACAAATTTCTAGCTGTGTCTTAAATCTAAGCCCGCTTGCGTCGGGTTTTGTTTCTGTTACCGCTGTTTTACTCCGCCCAAAAACGGAGATCTATCCACGACGCTTGTACGTGGATAGATCGAAATTTTAGACTTTTGTTCCAGATCTCAGATCCATCTGTGGAGTAAATCTAAAATCTAAAATCTAAAATCTAAAATTGACTGTGGATCTGGTTTATGCGGGTAATTGTTCGATCGCGCGATCGATCCAATCGCAACCTTGCTCCACCGTTTCTACCACCGCCAACACGCCCCGCAATTCCCCAGCGCCTGGGAAACCTTTAGCATACCAGGTTAAGTGCTTGCGCGCTTGAGACACACCGCTTTGACCTTTATATTCCCACAAAGCCCGCAGGTGTTCCTTAGCACATTCGAGTCGTTCAATTGGTGTCGGAGGTATCTTTTCCACACCAGTTTTCAAGAAATGATCGACTTCTCCCACCAAAAAAGGATAGCCCAAAGTCCCCCGCGAACACATCACTCCGTCAGCGCCAGTTTCTTGAAGACAGCGCACCGCAGCTTCCACTGAAAAAATATCCCCGTTACCAATTACAGGAATCGATAAAACTTCCTTAACGCGGCGAATCCATTCCCATTTTGCCGGGCCGGTGTAACCTTGCGATCGAGTGCGACCGTGCACAGTAATCATTTTTGCTCCCGCATCTTCCATCCTCCGAGCAAATTCCAAAATATTAATTTCTTGGTCAGTCCAACCGATGCGAGTTTTAACAGTCACAGGAACATCTACAGCTTCCACCACCGCCCGCACAATTGCCTCGGCCGTTTCCGGATCTCGCAGCAGCGAAGAACCGCCACCGTTTTTAGTAATTTTGTTCACCGGACAGCCCATGTTAATATCAACAGTATCCGCTCCTTCTGCTACGGCTTTCTGCGCCGCTTCTGCCAAGAAATTCGGCCGACAGTCAAATAATTGAATGCTAATCGGGCGTTCGTTTGGATCAATTTCCATAATTTTTGGCAATTGCTTCACGTAGTGCAAACCCGTAGCGTTGACCATTTCGGTGTACATCATCGAATCCGGGGCGTAGCGACGCACCAAACGGCGAAATACTAAATCAGTAACACCTGATAAGGGCGATTGCAGGACGCGGCTTTTTACTTCCAAATCGCCTATTTTGAGCGGAGTTGCTAATCTTTCTTTTAATTCTGGAGATAAAGTAAGCATAGTCGATCGCACTTTAATTCTAATATCTGTATATTCTACTACAACTGAGATATTTTTTCAGTTATTAGCCAAATCTTGAGCCGAAGATTGAGCGATATCATTTTCACTAGATTATCCCAAATAACCAAGGAAGGTTCGTAGTGCGGACTTAAGTCCGCTCTTAAGTTGCGTACTCTTGTAGGCGCGCTAACAGTTTTTGTAATGGTAATCGACCAGACATGACATGATATCATTGGCAGCAAATCACTTTTGCTACTGTCATTACAAAACCAAGTGAAGCAATCGCTCTTGCTTGAGATTAGTTTTCTCAGCAGCCACACAGTTTTGCAATCGCGGGTATGGAGGCGGACATTAGGACAGCGAAAAGAATACTTAACCAGACTGCAATATCTATTTTACTGCGGGCGATCGCTCGAATTCGAGTATTGTCAAACCAGAACCCAAAGCCTAACCCAGACAACACTTAAATCTATTTGCGGCTATCGCTTGACTTTATATCTATCTATGGGGTTTAGCCATCAATGGGCGATCGACCTACCAAAAATGCCGTCCAAGTCATATTTTTATTGTTGAATTCTGCCGAACCCAGCCTTTTGCCTTCCTAGGACAAATGCTTAAATTTTATTGGGATTCTGCAAAAACTATACATAACATCGTTTTAAACTACAATTGGTTGATTCCCGACGACGATCGAACATTATAAAAATTTTAGAGAATTCTATGGACGCCAAAGCACTCTGGCAACGCTACCAAGACTGGCTTTACTATCACTCTGGATTGGGACTTTATCTCGATATCAGCCGCATGGGATTTGACGACGCTTTCGTAACAGCACTCAAACCCAAATTTGACAAAGCTTTCCAAGACATGGCAGCTTTGGAATCAGGTGCGATCGCCAATCCCGACGAACACCGCATGGTGGGTCACTACTGGCTCCGAAACCCCGATTTGGCTCCCACTCCAGAATTAAAACAACAAATAATTGAAGAAATTGCACAAGTCGAAGAATTTGTCAAGAAAGTTCAAAACCGCGAAATCAAACCGCCCTTTGCTCCGCAATTTACCGACATAATCTCGATCGGCATCGGCGGTTCCGCCCTCGGCCCCCAATTTGTCGCCGAAGCCCTATCCCCAGACATCCCGCCCCTAGCAATTCATTTTATCGACAACACAGATCCTGCAGGGATCGATCGCATCCTCAACAAAATCAAAGACAAACTCAGTAGCACCCTAGTAATTACCATATCCAAATCCGGCGGCACCCCCGAACCCCGCAACGGCACCATCGAAGTTCAAAAAGCCTTCGCCGCCGAAAAACTAGACTTCGCCAAACAAGCAATTGCCATCACCGGCACAGACAGCAAACTAGACAAATTAGCAAAATCCCAAGGCTGGATTGCCACCTTCCCCATGTCAGACTGGGTGGGAGGACGCACCTCAGAACTCTCAACAGTAGGACTTTTGCCCGCAGCTTTGCAAAACATCGACATTCGGGCCATGCTAGACGGCGCTAAAGTCATGGACGAAGCTACCAGAATTCCCGAAATTAAAAATAATCCCGCCGCCCTTTTAGCGATGAGTTGGTATTTTGCCTGCAACGGACGCGGCGAAAAAGATATGGTAGTTTTGCCATACAAAGATTCCCTGCTATTATTCAGCCGCTATTTGCAGCAATTAGTCATGGAATCGATCGGCAAAGAAAAAGATTTAGAAGGCAACACAGTTCATCAAGGAATCGCAGTTTACGGCAACAAAGGCAGCACCGACCAACACGCCTACGTCCAGCAACTGCGCGAAGGCGTGCCGAACTTCTTCCTCACATTTATCGAAGTATTGCAAGACAGGCAAGGCATTTCCCCAGAAGTAGAAACAGGTGTTACTTCCGGAGATTATTTGTCTGGTTTGTTGCAGGGAACTCGACAAGCTTTGCACGAAAATCACCGAGATTCAATTACTGTCACAATTCCCCAAGTCAACCCTCGGACAGTAGGAGCATTAATCGCCCTCTACGAAAGAGCAGTAGGTTTTTATGGTTCCTTGGTGAATGTCAACGCCTATCACCAACCGGGCGTGGAAGCAGGCAAAAAAGCTGCCGCTGCTGTATTGGATTTGCAAAAACAGGTACTGCAAGTGCTCAAAGACGCTCATGCACCTCTGTCTGTAGCAGAAATAGCCAAACAAGCCGGAAAACCAGAGCAAATCGAGACAATTTACAAAATTCTGCGACATTTGGCAGCCAACGGGCGCGGCGTAGCTTTGGAGGGGAAATTAGCGCAACCTGCTACTTTAACCGCAAGTTATAAAGAAAATTAAACAGTAGAATTAAGAATTAAAAGTGAGTAATTTCACTTTTAATTTTTCATGTTTAATTTTTAATGTCTCCCCATGCCCCTGACGATTCTGGTTGCTGACGACGATTTCGCGACTCGCCTGTCGATTACCGATTATCTGGAAATTAACGGATACTCTGTAATTCCTGCTGAGAACGGCAAAGAAGCTTTAGGGTTGGTACAGGAATTTCAGCCCCACTTGATTGTCACCGACATTACAATGCCCGAAATGGATGGCTACGAATTTGTGCGGCGAGTTCGGATTCGTCCCGCTTTTCGTTTACTACCGGTGATTTTTTTGACCGAACGCACGAGCACTGAGGAACGGATTCGCGGCTATCAGATGGGGTGCGACAATTTTCTGGCTAAGCCTTTTGAACTACAGGTGTTGGGGGTAGTGATTCGCTCTTTGCTCGATCGCTACGCTCTCATTGCTCAGGCATCTTCTCGTTCGGAATCAGAATCTACGTCAACAGAGGCACGTCACAGAGCCACCAACCACCCTGAATCCGATTTTTCAACTAAAAAGTCAGAAACTGGCGATGGCTATTCTCCCCGCCCAAATTCTCCGAATTTAACGCAACGAGAGCAACAAGTGCTAGATTTGCTGACAGAAGGTCTTTCTAATATTCAAATTGGCGATCGGCTGCACCTCAGTCCCCGCACCATCGAAAAGCACGTCAGCAGCTTGTTCAGAAAAACTGAAAGCAGCAACCGAACAGAACTCGTTCGCTTTGCGATGGAACACCATTTAGTCAGTAATTGGTAATTGGGAATTCGGAATTGGTAATTGGGAATTGGTCAAACAGGGCATTCGCCCGCGCAGGGCATTGTTAATTGTAATTGTTAATTGTTAATTGTTCCTGACTGATAACATACTGCAACAAACCCTCCGAAGCGTCCATCAGCAAATCAATTACCCGATCGAATCCATCCGGGCCGCCGTAGTAAGGATCTGGCACTTCTTTCAGGTCGTATTTCTGGCAAAAATCGCACATCAACCGCACTTTATCTTGATATTTTCCCGCGTTGTCGAGAGCAAGAATATTCTGATAATTATCCCGATCCATCGCCAGAATCAAATCAAAATTTTCAAAATCTTTCCTTTGAAATTGACGGGCTGCGCCTAACAATTCAATTCCTTGCTTCCTCGCAGCCAATGTCATGCGGCTGTCAGGGGCGCTACCAATGTGATAGCCGCCTGTTCCGGCGGAATCGCAGGTGATACGATCGCCCAAACCTGCTTTTTTGATTAAATGATTCATGATATTTTCTGCTGAGGGCGATCGGCAGATGTTTCCGAGGCAGACAAATAGTAATTTAGTCATTAGTTATTAGTTATTGGTTATTAGTTATTGGTTATTGGTTATTGGTTATTAGTTATTGTCATTAGTTATTAGTTATTGTCATTAGTTATTGGTCATTAGTCATTAGTCATTAGGAAGAAGGTTTTTTTCATCTTTTTCCCAAAGTTTCCTACTTCATAGAAATTAACCAGTCATTAGCTATCAAGTCGTTATACCAATTTCATAAAGTAGCCCTAGATATTACCCCCCAACCCCCCGATGCTTTGGGGGGCTAGGACTTCATCAGCACATCTCTAGAAAAATGGTATTACTCAACATAAATCACTAATGACTGATGACTAATGACTGATGACTACTGACTACTGTCAACTGCCAACTGCCAACTGACCAAGGGCTTAGAAACCGGGGAGATTCAGTCCGCCGGTCAGTTCTTCCATTTTCTCCCGCATCGTAGCCGTAGACTTAGTGTAAGCATCCTGCATCGCCACGGTGACGAGTTCAGAAACCACATCAGCACCTTCACCGAGGGCATCCGGTGCAATTTCGACCCGGCGGGGTTCTTGGTTGCCGCTGAGAAAAACTTTGACCAAGCCGCCGCCGGCAGTTCCCTCAATTTCCATTACATCCAACTCTTCTTGAAGCTTTTTAGCTCCTTCTTGAACTTGCTGAGCTTTTTTGAAAGCTTCAGTCAGTTCTTTCATTTTGCCCAGGCCGAAGCCAAATCCTTGTCCTGATTTTGTCATAATTACTTTGTGATGGTGTGTGGGCTGGCAGTTTGCCGCTTTCGTATTACTTCAATGATGCCTTAGAAAGGGAACTCTCCCAGTATTCTAACTTCTGGCTCCAACAACAGCGACCACCGCTGCTCGACTTGCTGTTGAACGTGGCGGATCACTTGAAAAATATCATTGGCCGTTGCTGACCCGCAGTTAAGAATAAAATTAGCATGGCGCTGAGCTACTTGTGCGCCACCGATCTGATATCCCTTCAGTCCCGCTTGTTCGATGAACCAACCTGCCGTCTTGGGCCCGGGGTTACGGAAGACTGAGCCACAGCTCGGTAAGTGGTAAGGTTGAGTTGTCCGCCGCTGGCTGAAATTTTCATTAGTGACGGCCATTACTTGCGATCGGTCGAATCCCGGCTGCAACTGAAAAGTCGCTTCTGTTACCAGGCGATCGCCCCCTTGCAACACCGAAGTCCGGTAGCGGTACTCCAACTCTTGGGGAGTCAAAATTTCCACCTTACCGGAGGGGGATAGCAGGCGAGCATTGACCAGAATATCAGCAGTACAGCCCCTGTGAGCGCCTGCATTCATCACCACAGCCCCTCCTACGGTGCCCGGTATACCGACAGCCCATTCTAGACCTTTCCAGCCCCGTTTAGCCGCCAACCAAGCGAGGCGCGGAATTGACTCCCCCGCTCCGGCCGTAACTTGACCTGCTTCTGCATTGAAATGCACTTGCTTGAGGTAGCGAGTGGCAACGACCAAACCGGACAAACCCCGATCGCTCACCAACAGATTAGAACCCGCACCCAACAGAGTCACCGGCACCCCTTCATCCTGTGCCCAGGCAAAACTTGCTTGCAAAGCCTCCATGCTGCGGGGAGCGACGTACCACTGGGCAGGGCCGCCGACTCGAAAAGAAGTCTGGCCAGCAAGCGACACTTGGGAGTTAATCTGACAGTCAGTTCCCCGCAAAGAAATAGGAGAATACACTCGCCGATAGTCCTTAACAGAGGAGTCATTCGAGATTGTCACCATCTTGAAAATCCTTAAAAATACCTTCGCTCGAATACGCAGTTGAAAATTCATTTATCGGTGGCCGGGCAGCCATTTTGAGCGAGTCGCCCTCATCGAGCAGTGTCGGTAAAACCTGCACCGCCTTGGATGTCGATCGACTCGCAGGCGCGGGCTAATTTGGGCGCGATGCTTCTTGATAAAAAGCCATCACCTCTGGAATAATCTGATTCAGATTACCAGCACCCAAAAACAGAGCCAAATCCCCCGGTTGCAGATTTTCGGTTAAAAACTTACTTACCGACTCCAAGGAAGGCGCAAACACAACCTCTGGACCTGCTTTAGCAATCAAATCAGCAACCTGCTGCCCGCTAATTTTTCCTAAATTCGGTTCCCCAGCACTATAAATATCGCAAGCCACAACCAAATCTGCATCCCCAAAAGATTGAGCAAATTCTGGCAAAAATGTCAGAGTTCGGCTGTAACGGTGCGGTTGAAAAATGGCAACCACTCTTCGGGATTTCTGATTTTTTTCGCTACCTTCGATACGCAAGCGAGCCGCCGCCAAGGTGACGAGAATTTCGCTCGGGTGGTGGGCGTAGTCGTCCACAAACAAGATGTCATTGTGAAAACCCCGCACCTCAAAACGGCGGCGAGCGCCTTCAAAGCCGGAAATCGCTTTGGCGATCGCCGAAAACTCCAACCCCAACAATCGACCCACTGCTACCGCCGCTAGTGCATTGCTGAGATTGTGTGTCCCCAGCAACTTCAACTCCATTTCCCCCAGGAAAGCTCCTCGCTCCCAAATACCAGCCTTGGTGCTTTCGGCACCGTACTCCACCCCCGAAACCGTGTAGTCAGCACCGCTTTCCGGATTCAAGCTGTAGGTGACATTGGGGGCGAGGCAGTCTTTGACGATTTTGTCGTCAATGCAGCCCACCAAGGTTTGACAGTTTTGGGCAAACACCTTAAATATGTCTATCACCTGGTCGAGAGTCTCGTAATGGTCTGGATGATCCAGTTCCACATTGGTCACTATGCCAATTTTTGCTACCAGCTTGACGAGAGAACCGTCGGATTCATCAGCCTCGGCCACTAAGTAGGGGCCTTCGCCGGCACGGGCATTGCCTTCCCAAGCATTTACCTCGCCTCCTACCACGATTGTCGGGTCTAGACCCGCAGCCATCAGCATGAAGCCGATTAAGCTGCTAGTAGTAGTTTTGCCGTGAGTCCCTGCTACAGCTATACTTTGGTAATCTTGAATTAAGGCCGCCAACACATCCGAGCGATGAAAAATCGGACAGCCCAAATCTAGAGCAGCTCGATATTCGGCATTTGCAGGGTGAATTGCCGTCGAACATACTACTTGAGGCAATCCCCCATTTGCTGGGGCGTCCAAACCGTTGCCGTTCAATTTGAGAGCTTTGGCTGTCGCGACGGAAGTCCCTACCGCACCAGCGACCGAGGATACTATATTTTCGGGCGTCCCGCGATCGGGACTGCTACCGTTGATGGCCGTTTGAAAAACTTCAAAATTGCTGGCGTCTTGACGCCAAAAAATGTGAGCTCCCATTTCTTGCAAGCGCTCGGTGATGTGACTCGATTTAATATCGGAGCCGTACACGGGCAACTTGCGTTTAGCTAGAATGTAGGCAATGGCTGACATCCCAATTCCACCAATGCCGATGAAATGAAATGGTCTACCGCTGAAATCAACAGAACTCGGCATCTTCGCTCCTCACACACCACGCCACGCCAATAACACGCGATATCATCAAAAAAATGGTTAGAAACCCCGTCCCTTCGGCAAGCTTAGGGCAAGCTTTATAGGACGGCTTTATATTCCCTTTCGGGAAGGAGGAGTATGGTTGCTCCTCTGTGGAGATATGGTTGTCTCCAAAACTCCCTTGCGGGGTAAAGTTAGCTTGTCGGCATATGTTTTCTGAGCTTTTTAGACTTGCAGCACTGTTTCTGTTACCTGGAAACTGTTTAACTGCAAATGACACTCTCAGGGGATTTCGCACTCTCCAGGGTATCGTGACTCAAAAAACCTAGACCAAGGGAAGTATACGGCCCGTCAGGACAGCTCGTAAGAATATTACAAGCCTCATGCCGTCAGGGCTGAGGTTCCTGACATCAAGAATTGTTTTTTTCAGGATACAGTTCGCTAGACATTTTTGTACACAATTCTCTGCGCTTCCCTAAATTTCGGGATTTGTAGAGAGGTTTGTCTTGTATCCTATTTGACTTAGTGCCGAGTAGTTTTCCGGAACAGTCACAAAAGAGAAAATTGCAGGTTAGAGAGAATGGGGTTTGGGGCCAGGATCGGCTGACTAATTTTGGGCGGTTGCACAGTCCTGGATTCTTTCTATTTCTATCCGCCTGCTGTGCTGGGATACGACAGCAAAAGTCCCACAATCTTTTTACGAAGATTGAGGGTCAAACCCATCAGGATTTACAAACACTACCACGTATGGCAGAACTTCGCTCATTTTTTAGTCTTCGATCTGTTGCTGCGTTCAACTGTTGACTGTTGACCGATCGCGCTTTTGAGATTTTCTGCGAGGGAAATTAATTTTTCCGTTCTCCTTACAAGGGGCTGGCTTTAAACCAATTTTTTCTGCTAAGTATACTAAGTATAAATTTCAGAAAGATGAGGTACTATGTGGCATAGGGCATAGGGCATAGGGTATAGGGCATAGGGCATAGGGCATAGGGCATAGGGCATAGGGCATAGGGCATAGGGCATAGGGCATAGGGCATGAGGC
>NZ_JADEWT010000093.1 GCF_015207505.1 Tychonema sp. LEGE 06208 | reverse complement strand
CTCGACGTAAAAAGTCTTCAAGATTAGCTATTTAATCTTCTCCCTCTTGAGTTTTTAAGCAACAGCTTGCCTGAGATTCAAAGGTGGCTACTTTTAGCTACGCTTATTTTTTAGTCTAAACTACAGTTATTCATTCTTCCTTATTTCTTATTCATTCTTCCTTATTCATTCTTCCTTATTCCTTATTCATTCTTCCTTATTCCTTGTCCCTTATTCATTCTTCTAGCAAACAATTAAAAACCCGGTTTGTGAAAAAAACCGGGTTATTTAAATCGATGGTGAAGCGCGATTTGCTGTCTAAACTATGCGGAAAATAAAAGGATAGCGGTAAGGTTGGTTGGGATTTTGCAAAATGTGGAGGATGGCCATGATTGTTAGTCCCCAGTGAATTGCGAAACCTATCAAGCCTGCTAAGCCAAGTGTCACAAAAGATAGTGGAACCAAAATCAGACCATACAACCATACATTCAGGTGAAAATTGATCGATTCTGTGGCGTTTTCTTTGACAACGGGGTCATCTGATACTAACAATACTGCGATCGGCGCTCCGATCGAGAACAGTAACGTGCTGAAAAAAATTGCCCCGTGACACACGAGTGATAGCAGCTTGCGCTTGTCGGAGTCGTACATATTACTTGTATTTCCTTGACTTTACTGATAATTTTACCTTCTATAGCAACTCTAGCACAGGCTATAATGGCGATCGGGTGATGATTCCCCTACTTAATTTGTGATGACAACAGAACTCGAAACTGAACTGCTAACTGCTGTGGAGCGCCGGCGCAACTTTGCCATTATCTCGCACCCTGATGCGGGTAAAACTACTTTGACAGAAAAGCTGCTGCTTTACGGAGGTGCAATTCACGAAGCAGGTTCTGTGAAAGCGCGGCGGGCCCAGCGACACGCTACTTCTGACTGGATGGCTATGGAACAGCAGCGGGGAATTTCGATTACTTCTACTGTTTTGCAGTTTGAGTATAAAAATTATCACATTAATCTGCTCGATACTCCGGGACACCAAGATTTTAGCGAAGATACTTATCGAACTCTGGCGGCGGCTGACAATGCGGTGATGCTTGAGGATGCTGCTAAGGGTTTGGAACCGCAAACTCGCAAGTTATTTGAAGTTTGTAAGTTGCGACGTTTGCCTATTTTTACTTTCTTTAATAAGCTCGATCGCCCTAGCAGAGATCCTTTGGATTTGTTGGACGAAATTGAGAAGGAATTGGGCTTACAGACTTATCCGGTAAATTGGCCGATCGGTACGGGCGATCGCTTTAAGGGTGTTTTTGACCGCAGAGGGCGCAAAATTCACTTGTTCGAGCGCAGTCAACACGGTTCTCGCGCGGCAGTTGATACCGTCATTGAATTGGGCGATCCGCGCATTGAGGATTTGTTGGAACAAGACCTTTACTATCAGCTTAAAGAAGAGTTGGAACTGCTGGATGAGTTGGGAACTGAACTGGATTTAGATTTGGTTCGGGCTGGGAAAATGACTCCGGTTTTCTTTGGCAGCGCGATGAGCAATTTTGGGGTAGAACTGTTTTTGGATGCGTTTTTAGATTACGCGATGAAGCCGATCGCCCGCAACAGCAGCGTCGGGGAACTTCCGCCAACTTACGAAGATTTTACGGGGTTTGTGTTTAAATTGCAAGCAAATATGGATCCGAGACACCGCGATCGCGTAGCGTTTATTCGGGTTTGTACGGGCAAGTTTGAAAAGGACATGAACGTGACTCACGCTCGCACTGGTAAAACTGTGCGTTTGTCAAGACCTCAAAAGTTATTTGCTCAGGATCGGGAGTCGATCGAGGTTGCGTATCCCGGCGATGTGATTGGTTTGAACAATCCGGGGGTTTTTGCGATCGGCGATACTATTTACACCGGACAAAAACTGGAATATGAAGGAATTCCCTGTTTTTCACCGGAACTTTTTGCTGTTTTGAGAAATCCCAATCCTTCTAAATTTAAGCAGTTCCGCAAAGGCGTTTCCGAGTTGCAGGAAGAGGGCGCAGTACAAATTATGTATTCGGCTGACGAGTCGAAACGCGAACCAATTTTGGCAGCAGTAGGACAGTTGCAATTTGAGGTGGTGCAGTTCAGAATGCAGTCGGAATACAATGTGGAAACGACGATCGAGATGTTGCCTTACAGTGTAGCCCGTTGGGTTGACGGCGGTTGGGATGCGCTGGCTAAGGTTGGACGGCTGTTTAATACGGTGACGGTGAAAGATACTTGGGGAAGGCCGGTTTTACTGTTTAGAAATGATTGGAATTGCCGGCAGGTGGAAGGGGAGCATCCTGTTTTGAAGTTAAATGCGATCGCGCCTGTGGTTTCTGGTTTGGCTGTTAGCGCGGAGTGAGCGTTATACCAATTTCATAAAATAGCGCTAGATCTTACCCCCCAACCCCCCGCGACTTCGGGGGGGCTAAGACTTTGATCTGGCAACTTACAGGAGAGAAAACTGTAGGAGGAGCTTAAGTTACAATACCGTTTACTTAAGTTATAAGTTGTAGGGTGCGTCGCTCGTTTAATCTGGCGTTGCGGGGCGAAAGTTGTTCTTGGTGGCGCACCCGACGTTCACTTAAGTCAACGGTATTGTACTATAGCCAATTTGGGCGATCGGGTAAACTGGAAATTACGGCTAACAGCAGGTTAATCGTACCTACCAATCCAGTTAAAAACAATGCAAACCAGAGTCCAACTATAGCTTTTTTGAATGAAACAATTCACATTTCTAATTTTTCTGTGCGGCCAGTGATATCTTAAACTGTTTTCCCACATAACTCAATGAATCGGCTAAATGCTTGTGCCAATAATTCCAACCGACATCAGGGCCAACAATCCCGTGTCCGCCCGGAAATTTGTTAAACTCGTTAGCAACACCCAAACGGTTTAATTGTTCGTGAAACTGTTGCGTAGAAATTAGAAATTCCTTGTCTTCTTCCCCAGCATCCAAATAAGCGCGCAACCGCTGTTTATCTTTAACAGAAATTTTTTCAACTAAATATTTAGGACTGTTAGCCTTGCCGCTTTGATCGGTAAAATAACCGCTGTGGCTGAACAGAATATTAAAATTATTCAAGTAACGCAAACCCATATTAAAAGCTCCCCAACCCCCCGAAGATTGTCCTCCCATTGCCCAGAATTTGGGGTTTTCCTGCGTTCTGTAACGCGATTTGACGATTTGAACCAACTCCGAGCCGATCGCAGTTCCAACCTGACCATTGGGCCCGTCAAAATATTGCGGATCCCACAAAGGACTCGTACCCCGCTTGTCGTTTCCGTCAGGAGTAATGATAATTGACGGCGGCAATCTTTTGGTTTTATATAAATCGTGAAGTACAGAAGTAACAGCAGCTTTGTCTTGATAAGCGCGCGCGTCTCCGTGCCCGCCATGCAGCAAAAAAATCACTGGATAGCGCTGTTTGGAATTTTTTGCGTACCCAGGCGGTAAAATTAAGCCGTAGGTGCGCTCTGAATTCATAGCTGCACTTTTATATGTTTTGAGTTCAAAATCTAAGTTGGCATCTACTACTACTTTCGGAGGGTCTAACTGAGGTGCTCCCGCAATAAAAACGTACCAGTATCCAGTCGCACCTAGTATGAGGATTGCACCCGTACCGATACCTAAAACTTTTCCCAGCCACTTAGGCATAATGTTAGTTGACGATTGACGGTTGACGGTTATTTGTTATTTGTTACTTGTTATTGGTTACTTGTTATTTGTTATTTGTTACTTGTTACATATAAAATCATTAATACCCAATGCCCAATGTCCAATGCCCAATGCCCGATTCCCGATGCCCCATTCCCAATTCCCAACAAAATGAATTACCGAAATCCCGCTCCTACAGTTGATATTATCATTGAATTGACCGATCGCCCGCACCGACCAATAGTTTTGATAGAACGTCTCCACGTTCCCTACGGCTGGGCGATTCCCGGCGGCTTTGTCGATTACGGGGAATCGGTAGAAACGGCCGCCAAACGCGAAGCTTTAGAAGAAACGAGTTTGAATGTAGAATTGATCGAGCAATTCTACGTTTATTCTGACCCGAATCGCGACGCGCGCCAGCATACTATTAGTATTGTATTCTTGGCTGCGGCAACGGGTCAACCTCAAGCTGCCGACGATGCTAAAAATTTACAAATTTTTGAATCTTGGCAGATTCCTGCACAATTGTGTTTCGATCACGAGATAATTTTACAAGATTATTGGCGTTACCGTTATTACGGATTGCGGCCGCGTTTGCTCGGGGGGGACAGCAATAATGACTAATGACTAATGACTAATGACTTCTTCCTTATCAATAAATTTTATGGTAAATTTGACAATATTAGGCGGGGGTGTATGGGGTTCAGCACTGGCAAATCTCGGAAGCAAAAAGGGCGATCGCGTTAATTTGTGGTCGCGTCGCACTTCTGTTAGTCTAGAATCAGTGATAACTGGCGCCGATGTTGTGATTTCAGCAGTTTCGATGAAAGGAGTTGGGGAAACAGTCGATCGCCTGCTTGCCTTAAACTTAAATCCGAGTACAATTATAGTTACTGTCACCAAAGGTTTAGACCCCGCCACGACGCGCACTCCGTCTCAAATTTGGCAAAATGCTTTTCCTAACAATCCCATAGTCGTACTTTCCGGGCCCAATCTTTCCGAAGAAATTCAGCAGGGATTACCGGCTGCAACGGTGGCGGCGAGTGTAGATTTAGCGGCGGCTAAGCAAGTACAAAATATTTACAGTTCGGATATTTTTCGGGTTTATGTCAATCAAGATCCCCTGGGGACTGAGTTAGGTGGAACGCTGAAGAATGTTTTTGCGATCGCCGCTGGTGTTTGCGATGGTTTACAATTAGGAACTAATGCTAAATCTGCTTTGCTGACTCGCGCTTTGCCGGAAATGATTCGGGTGGGAGTTCGTTTGGGAGCTCGCGCCGAAACTTTTTACGGTTTGTCTGGTTTGGGAGATTTACTAGCTACTTGCAATAGTTCTTTGTCGCGCAATTATCGGGTTGGCTTCGGATTGTCTCAAGGTAAGTCTTTAGAGAATATTTTGCACGAACTGCAGAGCACTGCTGAGGGTGTTAATACTACGAATGTTTTAATTGATTTGGCGGTGCGGCGCGAGATAGAAGTCCCCGTTTCCCGTCAAGTTTACCGCTTGCTGAACGGTGAAATCACTGCCGAACAAGCTGTTTTATCGCTGATGGAACGAGGTTTAAAACCGGAGATTTAAAAACCGTGCAGGCGGCGGCGTTCCAAAACTCATCAACTGCATTCGCTATCGAAAATAGAATGCAACAGGTAGCAAATAATCCAATTTAATTATTGAAACAATGGCTCAAATACCCAATTGGTTGATTTTTGCACTGACTTGTTCTTTATTATACGGTCTTTGGGGATTTTTTAGCAAATTAGCAACACAATCTATTGACTACAAAACAGCTTTTATTTATGAAGCAATCGGCGCTATTGTCACTACAGCCTTAATTATTTTCAGCAGTAAAAACTTGAGTTTTCAGGGAAATAGTGCAGGAATCGTATTTGCTTTATTAGTAGGTGTTTGCGGAACAGTAGCATCTTTACTATTTCTGAAAGCCATTGAAAGTGGCCCAGTTGTTAGCACCGTCAGCATTACATCTTTGTACCCAGTAGTTACAGTATTTTTATCATATTTCTTCCTGAAAGAAGCAATTACAATTCCACAAACGATCGCCCTCGTGCTAGCCATAATTGCAGTTATACTTTCATCTTATTGAAATATCTCTGCTAGATTAGATCAATTTCTGATTGAGGCAGAAACCGGGTTTTTGTGGTAAATCTGGCATTAATGCGTTGAATTATCGAAAAAACCCGGTTTCTTTGGTATCTTAAATCTCGCCGTTCTACATTCTCTAATTTTTACTTTCCGCCGTAATAAAACGCAACTTCTTTGTCTTTTAGCGGTGCAAAATCTGCTGCTATCAGCATTTGATCGAGTTCTGCTTGAGGCAGGTGTTTTACTCCAATGCGGACAATGCGCGATCGCATGGTGTTTGACACGCCACTGCGCTGTCTCCCGGCTTCTAATCCCATTACTTGCTCGTACAGGTCTAATTTTGCTTTCGGAATCGGAGTGCCGTCAAAGTCGATTCCTGAAGCGATCGCAACATCGATCGCATCTGCACCGGTTGTAGATTGAGCCGCTGAGTTTGTTTCTGAAGACATTGTGGTGTGATATTAAAGTTTCCTGTGGGAGCATTTTATCAGAGAATTATTGACTTTGGTTAAATTTGTCAATACTAATATTTGATATTTTCCAAATCTGTCACACCAACCCGAAAGTCCGCCGGAGGTTTAAACCCGTCGCAAAGCTAAAGTCCGCGCTCAATGGATTAAAGATAAATCGTGATTTTTATTTTCATGTAAGAGGAATTTTACTATTGCTATCTGATATCAAATCCTCTCTTTGTTGGAATAGTAAATTTACTGTTGACTGTTGACTGTTGGCTGTTGGCTGTTAACTGTTGACTGTTGACTGTTGACATCATGTATGAGTGTTACCGGAATTGATATGATGAAACGATATGAGCGGACTCAACTCCGCACTCGGAAACGTTTTTGTTGTGGAAATCAATTATAGATGGGTTGAAACCTATGACGAATTTTTAAGTGAAAAACTTGCAGGCTTAACTATCATAAAAAAGCTGACTAGCTTGCCGCAGATCTACATTTCCCCCGCTGACAATCGCGCCAACTTTCATGTTTTCAGTTGTCACAACTCCCGAAAGCAAAGCCGCCGCCGCTAAGGCTCCAGTCGGCTCGACAACTATCTTCATTCGCTCCCACATGAAAAACATTGCTTTGCGAATTTCCGCCTCCGAAACTGTTGCCATATCGTCCACATAATGCAGCACTAAAGGAAAAGTCAATTTCCCTAAAGATGGCGTGCGCGCGCCGTCAGCAATAGTATCGGGGTTGCTAACAGTTTGCAGGGTTTTTGTGCGGAACGATCGCGCTGCATCATCTGCTCGATCGGGTTCTACCCCGATCGCTTTACACTGGGGAGAGCAAGTTTTGGCTGCAATCGCGCATCCCGACAGCAAACCCCCGCCGCCGCAGCAAACCAAAAGCAAATCCAACTCTCCAACTTCTGCGATTAATTCCAGCGCCGCCGTACCTTGTCCTGCAATCACCCGCGCGTCATCATAGGGAGGAATAATTGTCAAGTTTCTTTCCCCGGCAATTTGGGCAGCGAGCTCTTCGCGGGAAACTTGAGTTCGATCGTACAAAATAATTTCGGCACCGTAGCCGCGAGTCGCTTCTTGCTTGACTTTGGGCGCATCTGCAGGCATCACCACAGTAGCAGGAATTGCGAGCAACCGTGCGGCAAGGGCGATCGCCTGCGCGTGATTTCCCGAAGAAAAAGTCACCACTCCCCGCAGTTTTTCGGCTTCAGATAGCTGCATCAAAGCATTGCAAGCACCGCGAAATTTAAACGAACCCGTCCGCTGAAAGTTTTCGCACTTGAAAAATACTTGAGAATTAGTTTGTTTGTTCAAAGTCTCCGAAGTCAGCACCGGAGTCTTGAAAGCTTTGCCATGCAAGCGCTTTGCCGCCGCTTCCACATCGGCAAAACAGACTGGAAAGGGATTTTTATCGGCAAGCTTGGGTGTCATATTTTGCTGCGTCGGGTGCTAGTGCGGTACTGTACCATACATTGAGTCAGAGTATTATCACTTTTAATGATAAGACATATCAGAAATATTTATCACTGAACTATTGCAACTAATTACCAAAAGAACTGTAAAATAAAATCAAAATTATTGCCATAAGTTATCAAATAGCAACAACTAAGTAGGAGAGTAATTAATGAATGTAAAGTTTAAAGCGTTAGCAAGCGTTAGCGCCGGATTGTTGCTGTTAGGGGGTTTGACGGCGAATGTAGTGGGAATGGGGCAAAAGGCGATCGCCCAAAAAACGCAGCAGGGCGATCCTCTTCGAGGGCTTCGCCAACGAGATTTAAGAGCACAAGCTCCGATAAATCGCATTAGAATCGTATTTGCCAACCGCAGAGATGCTACAGACTTGCAAAATAAAGCCAATCAAGTAGCGCAAATACTTTCCAAAGAAATCGGAATGCCCGTCGATGCAGTCATCGGCGACGAAACCGCCGCCGTAGAAGCATTGAGGGCCAACAGAGCCGACGTGGCATTTGTAGCAGGGCGCGCGGCATTAAAAGCAGAACAATTAGCCAAAGCGCGGATGTATTTAGCAGAAGTTCGCAGCGATTATTCCGGCGGAAATACCTACGATTCAGTGTTCGTAGTGCGCCAAGACAGTCCCCTGCGCCCGAAAGGTTCAGCAAAGCAAACCCTCGAACAATTGAAAGGCAAAAAAATGGCTTTCACCTCTCGAACTTCCGGTTCGGGATTCATTTTCCCAATCTCAGAATTAGTGGGTCAAGGATTAGTTTCAGGGCCGGATAGACTGGAGAGCTTTTTCGGAAATGTCACCTATGGTGACGGCTACAGCAGCGCTTTGCAATCTGTTTTAAGAGGTCAAGCAGATGTCGGAGTTGTCTCAGAATACGCTTTGCTACCGCCTTGGATTACAGCGGAAGAAGGCAAGAAATTGCGAGTTTTACAACAAGTTCCCGGAGTGCCAGCCCACGGAATTGTGATTGACGATCGCGTTCCTGCACCGATGCGCGAAAAACTGATTAATGCTTTCATGAAAATGAACGAACCAGCAAATAATCAATTGTTCCGCAGTTTGTACAACTCTCAGAAATTAGTAAAAGTCGATCATACGCGCCATTTAGGAACCTTGCGGCAAGCTTTGCAGCGCGCCAAACTCGAACCGTAAAATCAAGGTTCGTAGCGAGAGTAAAGGTTCGTAGTGAAGGCGACCGTCCGCAAAAAAAGAAGGACTGAAGTCCTCACTACGAACCGATTTTATTGTTACCCATCGAGGAGACAGTATAGCCTTTCTGTGCTCTCATATAGGCCATAGGGCAGAGGGCATACCTCACTAAGCTTGAGAAAGGCTATATATTAATGGCAAAGTCGATCGACAAATAGTTACCAAATTAACACGCCCAATTAAAAATTAATATAAATAGCTAAATTTTTTTCTTCCTTCTTCCTTCTTCCCGATCGCGTTGTACGGAAAGCTCGGAGGCGACAGCACTAATGACTAATAACTAATGACTAATGACTAATGACTAATGACTTCTTCCTTCTTCCGTCGGACTTACATCCGTTACATAATCCGTTGCCGAAATTCTTCTTATGACTATAGAATGCAGCCAATTAAAAACAGCTTATTCAACCGCGCTAAACCGCCCGATTTTGAACGGAATTGATTGCCAAATTAAACAAGGCGAATTTGTAGCGCTTCTCGGCTTAAACGGTGCAGGAAAATCTACACTGTTGCGTTCATTTGTCGGGTTAGTCCCCGTCAAAACAGGAGAAATTCGGATTAACGATACAATCATAACTCCGCGCACTCTGAGACGAATTCGGCGCGATATCGGCTTAATTTTTCAAGGTGGCGGGTTAGTAAAACAGTCATCCGCGATCGACAATGTGCTTTGTGGTTGCTTGGGAAGCTTAAATACTTGGGAGACTTTGTGGGGTTTTCCGAAACAGCAGCGCGATCGAGCATTTGACTTACTAACAGACTTCGGACTCAAAGACCTAGCATATCAAAAAACCAGACTGCTCAGCGGCGGACAACAGCAAAGAGTCGCCATCGCCCGCGCCTTAATCCAATCCCCCCAGATTTTACTCGCCGACGAGCCCACCAGCGGATTAGACGTAATCGCCGCCCAACAAGTAATGGAAATCCTCGCCCAACTGCACCAAAAACAAGCAATGACCGTAGTTGTAGTATTGCACGATTTAGGAATGGCCAGCACCTATGCCGATCGGGCGATCGTCCTAGATGCCGGTCAGATAGTTTATGATGGCAAATGCCACAACCTGTCCGACAAACTCAGCCAACTAACACCTCCCAAAGTAGAAGTCTAAACTCCTATCTTCTCCCCTCTTCCTTAGCGCCCTTCGCGTCTTCGCGGTTCGTTTAAAAAAAATTAAAAATCAACGCAAATGACCGAAAAAAAATCAACTAATCCCTCAAAAAATCCTGGCTGGATTAAAAATATTGGTATCGCAGCAGGCTTAATTGTACTTTACGGTTGGGCGCTGCGGGGACTAGAAATTGATGCAGAAACCCTGACCAACAGTTGGCCTTACATGACTGATTTTATTTCGCGCTTGTGGCCGCCAAATCTCGAAATAATTGACGTAGCAATTAAAGCTTTAATCGAAACAGTTCAAATGTCATTGTGGGGAACGACATTCGGAGCAATTTTGTCGATCCCAATTGCGATTTGCAGCGCCCGCAATATAGCACCAAAGTGGTTGCGTTGGTTGGCTAATTTATTGCAAAATGCCGTGCGTTCTGTGCCTTCAATTGTGCTGGGATTGTTGTTTGTATCCGCGACTGGTTTGGGCGCGCCGGCTGGTACTTTAGCGCTGGCAATTTATACGATCGGCTATCTTGCTAAATTTTATCAGGAGGCGATCGAATCTGTGGAAGCGCGATCGGTCGAATCCTTAGAAGTAGTCGGTGCATCTTGGCTGCAAGTAGCGCAATACGGAATTTTCCCGCAGGTATTGCCGCTAGCCCTCGGTTACACGCTGTGGATGTTTGAGTACAACATTCGGGCCGCTTCGGTGTTGGGAGTAGTGGGCGCTGGCGGCATTGGTTTTGAATTAGTCAATTATATCAGGTCTTTTGAATACAATAAAGCAACAACAATGATGTTAGTGCTGTTAGTTGTAGTCACGGTGATAGATATTATTAGCAGCAATTGGCGGCAGCGGTTGGAAACAAAATAAAAATAGGTTGAGAAACAAAAGAAGGACGCAGCATTGCCGTGTCCTTCTTTTATTGGGACACAGCAATGCTGTGTCCCCGCGCATATCCCCGATATTCAGATCAGAATTCTTGCCCTTTAGAACAAGACCACTTCAGAATTACCGGAAACTCCAAAATCGACACTCACAGTAGCAAACAAACTGTTGCCACCAACCGTAGAACCGTTGCTATCGTAATACAGCTTAGTAGATGCAGACAAACTGTCGTAGATAGCCATGATCGACGGCCCGGTTAAAGTTGCTTCTAACGCAGTTACAGAAACTGTGCTGCTGTAAGCGTAGAAACTCGAGCCCAAAGGCCCGGCGACCGCTCCCAATCCGATAAAAGCAGACTGGTCAATGTTAATTACATCATCAACAATGCTGTAATCGGTAATGATATCCCCGCCACCAGCAGTAGTTCCGGCGAACACAAACACATCAGCACCAAGCCCGCCGCTGAGAACATTTGTTCCCGCACCACCGGTTAAAGTATCATTCCCGTCGCCGCCGAAGAGAGTATCGCTACCCGCGCCACCGAAGAGACTGTCATTACCAGCGCCACCGGAGATGCTGTCATCACCCGCGCCACCGTCGAAAATATCAGCACCAGAGCCACCGTTCAAAATATCGGAGAACTCAGTACCAGTGACGTTATTACCGCTCGCATCTCCAGTAAATAAAACAGGAGTGCTGAAATTGTAACCGCCAGCACCAGAACCGAAGTTGTTAAAGGCTACGGGGAAAGTATTCCCAGCAGCAGTTAAATCAGCAACGCTACCCGACGAGCTAGGAGAAGTTGCAACCGGAGCACTGGTAATCGTCCCTGTAAACACAAAGTCCGCAGTTCCCAAATTGCCAGCAGCAGTACCCAAGTTCGCAATAATTGTCGAACCGCCCGTCACCGTACCGTTCGAGTCAAACACCAACACAGTTTCGTTCGACGCATTGCTGTAGGCGAAGAAACCAGCACTTGTAGAACTGCCCAAAGCAGACGCTTGTGCAGCTTCCACCGTTGCATAAGTTCCGCCGGTGAAAATCACCAACTCTTTGCCAGTAATGTCAGGAGTTGAACCCGTCACACCGTCAAAGTTAGTAGTAGTCAAATTGCCAAATTCGCTGGCTGCAAACTGGAATTTGTCAACCCCAAAGGTAAAGTCAGTAATGCTATCCGCGCCGTCGCCGGGAGTTTTGTAACCAAAGATATCTGCACCGGAACCGCCAGTGAGAATATCCGCACCTCCACCACCAGTGATGATGTCAGCAAACTCAGTACCAGTGACGCTGTTAGCAGTCGCATCTCCCGTAAATAAAACAGGAGTGCTGAAGTTGTAACCGCCAGCACCAGAACCGAAGTTGTTAAACGCAATTGGGAAAGTGTTCCCAGCAGCAGTTAAATCGGCAACGCTACCTGAGTTGGTAGTAGTACCAGTCGGATTAGTACCAGTCCCAGAATTGCTAATCGTCCCAGTAAACAAAAAGTCCGCCGTGCCCAAACTTCCTGCTGCAGTACCCAAATTCGCAATTAAGGTAGAACCGTCGGCTGCGGTACCGTTCGAGTCAAAATACAACACAGTCTCGTTCGACGCATTCGTAAAGGCGAAGAAACCAGCACTTGTTGAACTGCCGATGGCAGACGCTTGTGCAGCTTCCAAAGAGGCATAACTGCCGCCTGTGAAAATCACCAATTCTTTGCCAGTAATGTCAGGAGTTGAACCCGTCACACCGTCAAAGTTAGTAGTAGTCAAATTGCCAAATTCGCTGGCTGCAAACTGGAATTTGTCAACCCCAAAGGTAAAGTCAGTAATGCTATCCGCGCCGTCGCCGGGAGTTTTGTAACCAAAGATATCTGCACCGGAACCGCCAGTGAGAATATCCGCACCTCCACCACCAGTGATGATGTCAGCAAATTCAGTACCAGTGACGCTGTTAGCACTCGCATCTCCGGTAAATAAAACAGGAGTGCTGAAATTGTAACCGCCAGCACCAGAACCGAAGTTGTTAAAGGCTACGGGGAAAGTGTTCCCAGCAGCAGTTAAATCAGCAACGCTACCTGAGTTGGTAGTAGTACCGATAGGGGAATTGCTAATCGAACCAGTAAACAAAAAGTCTGCCGAGCCCAAACTTCCTGCTGCAGTACCCAAATTCGCAATTAAGGTAGAACCGTCGGCTGCGGTACCGTTCGAGTCAAAATACAACACAGTCTCGTTCGACGCATTCGTAAACGCGAAGAAACCAGCACTTGTAGAACTGCCCAAAGCAGACGCTTGTGCAGCTTCCAAAGAGGCATAACTGCCGCCGGTGAAAATCACCAATTCTTTGCCAGTAATGTCAGGAGTTGAACCCGTCACACCGTCAAAGTTAGTAGTAGTCAAATTGCCAAATTCGCTGGCTGCAAACTGGAATTTGTCAACCCCAAAGGTAAAGTCGGTAATTTTATCGCCACCTTCTTTAGTTGTCGCGTAAACAAACAGATCCGCACCGCTGCCGCCGCTTAAGACATCCAAACCGAGGCCGCCGGTGATGGTATCGTTGCCGTCGCCGCCCTTGATGGTATCGTTAAAATTGCTGCCGACAATGTTGTCGTCGCCTCCTAAACCATCGAAATTAACGGCGGCAGGATAAGTGCCGAAATTAACATTGTCAGCGCCGGCAGTACCGACAGGAACATTTAGCGATGGGCCGGTGAAGACAAAGTTATTTACTTGCAGGCTAAATGACAGCGAGAAACTGGTAACAATTTCAAAGCGCGCCCCAACAGCAAATACCAGCACGGAACGACCAGTATCGGCATCTGTAAACTGACAGAAAACAGGCGCGTCGGTGTTGCCGCCCAAAGCTGCAAACCGCGCTTGCAAAGTGGCGATGCTGGTAACGCTGATATCGGCACTAAAGTCGAGCAAGTTAGCGCTGCCGATCGACCCAACAGCAGAATTAGCAGTAATTTCCAGTCGAGTCAAGCTAGAAACACTGAGATTACCAAAAGCTGCCGTAGAAAGCTCTAAAACATCGTCATCGACATTAAAGTCAGTAATTAAGTCAGCTTCTACAACTGTTTGAATCTCTTGGCGGGAAGTCCGATAAATAAAGCGATCCTTTCCAGCACCCCCAATTAGAGTATTGGTTCCTAGGCCGCCGTCGAGCTCATCATCATCATCGCCGCCTTTAATTTTGTCGTTACCCAAGCCGCCTTTAATTTTGTTTTTGCCTTTACCGACTTCGATATCGTCATCGTCATCGCCACCGTCGATATCGTTATCGCCATCGCCAGCTTTAATTTTGTCCTTGCCTTTGCCGCCGATGATTTTGTTTTTGCCTTTACCGACTTCGATATCGTCATCGTCATCGCCACCGTCGATATCGCTATCACCATCGCCAGCTTTAATTTTGTCCTTGCCTTTGCCGCCGATGATTTTGTCCTTGCCGTTACCGCCTGTAATGTCATCATCGCCGTCGCCGCCTTGGATGTCGTTATCTAGCGTGACAGAACCGACAATAACTTGAGGCGCTGTATTGCCAACAAAATTAAAGACATTTTGCTCGACTTTCAAGCTAAAAGTCTGGTTGGCGAGTACATTTTTGCCGTCGCTAACTTCAAAACCAAAACTAGCGGCACCGACAAAACCTATGGTGGCTTGGAAAGTTAACAAACCGAGACTAATGTCTGCTTGAGTGAAGCTTAAACCAACTTGGGTTACGGCTACTCCCTTAAAGAATAGTTGCCCGGTTGTAGCATCAGGCAACTGCGTTACCTTAAAGACTGTGCCGCTAGCATTTGTTTCGCTATCGACAAACTTCAAGAAGTCAGAAGTAATAGTTATTTGGTTGCCATCAGAACCGACAGTCAAACTCTTATTAGCTTCCGATCGCGGAGGGGCATTAACTACCGGTAGAGTTGGAATTCGAGTTGGAGTTGGAGTTGGACTTGGAGTTACAGGAGTACCGTTAGCTCCCAAAAAGTCGCTAGCATCGAGAATCGTAGCGCTGACATTTAATAACAGCGCCAGCACAAAGCTATTGCTGCCGCGAATTTCGGTATTGATGCCGACTTGCACAAACGACAAGCTGCTAAAAATCAAGTCGCCAAATAGCAAAAACCTGTCGCTGCCGTCTGTGTAGTCAGTGATGACTGAACTGCCGGGACTGGTGGTGTTACTCATGACAAAAACGTCATTTCCAGCACCGCCGATACAGGTATGGTTGCCAGTACCGCCAACGATCGTATCGTTGCCGTTATTGCCCATCAAGGTGTCGTTGCCATTGCCGCCGCCGACAACGCTGTCGTCGCCGTCGCCACCGTCTGCCATGTCATTGCCGTCGCCAGTCATGAGGGTATCGTTGCCGGCACCGCCCATCAAGGTGTCGTCGCCGGTGCCAGCGACAACGCTGTCGTCGCCGTCGCCGCCGTCGCAAGCGTCATTGCCGGCACCGCCCATCAATGTGTCGTTGCCGGTGTCGCCCATCACGCTGTCGTCGCCTTCGCCACCATCGCAAGCGTCATTGCCGGCACCGCCCATCAAGGTGTCGTTGCCGGTGTCGCCCATCACGCTGTCGTCGCCTTCGCCACCATCGCAAGCGTCATTGCCGGCACCGCCCATCACGGTGTCGTTGCCGGTGCCGCCCATCACGCTGTCGTCGCCGTCGTCGCCGTCGCAAACGTCGCTGCCGGCACCGCCCATCACGGTGTCGTTATCTTTGCCACCGTTAACGATGTCGTTGCCTTCGCCACCGTTAACGATGTCGTTGCCCCGATCGCCCCTGACGGTATCGTTGCCTTCGCCGCCCTCGCAGTTGTCGTCGCCTTTGCCGCCGTACACGCTATCGCTACCTGCGCCGCCGTCAACCCGATCGTTTCCGTCGTTGCCGTTTACCCAGTCATCGCCGTCATCGCCAAAACAAGTATCTTGGTCGCTGCCGCCCAAAATAGTATCGTTGTCTTTGCCGCCATATACCTTGTCGTCACCTTGGCCGCCGTCGCAAATGTCGTTACCGCGATCGCCTCTTATTTCATCGTCACCATCGCCGCCGTCGCAATCATCGTCATCTTTACCTCCGTAAAGCCGATCTTTGCCACCGTTTCCTCTCATTCTGTCTCGGCCTTTTTTGCCGAATATCACCTCGTCAGCGCTGGTGCCGACAATTAAGTCATCGTCATCGGTACCTTCGAGGGTCTGGCGAACGCTGCCGCTGCCATCTTCTGCGTCATCTGTGCGACCGGCACTTTCTTCGGGTATAGCGTTAAATTCAGCCCTTGTGCTGTCATCCTCAGCAGTTGTTTCGGATGTGCCGTTAGACTGATTCGGAACTTGGCTGTTACTGTTGCTAGGGGTATTTTCGGCGATCGCGTCGTCAATTAACTTGGCTAAGTCGCTATCAGAATCGATCGCGCTGGCGCTGCGGAAAGCCGCGAGTCGATCGAGTTCGCCGGCGGAAAGCCCGAACTCTGGTTCTTCGTCATCTAGGGCGATCGGTGCAAACAAATTGGTTTCTGTCAAGTCAGAAATTTGTGTTCGATCGCGATCGGGAAAAAGTGTTCCCGATACATTTCCTAACAACATTTCTTCTTCCATCGTTAATATTCTCTCCAAAAGATTGAGATTCTTAGAATCAGTTTATCAGCAAGGAGGAGACAGCCGAACAACAAATTATAATTTTATATTTTTGTCTGCTCTAGTGGCTGCTTTTCCACCTTTTTGTTATAGATGCTATTTAAACTGCCAGGGGTTATTTTGCTGTTTTTGCGAGTTCTCTCTCCGGCAATCGCGCACAAAAATAACTGAGCCACCACATACACAGCCAGTTTTGTACCGAAGTTCAGCTTGCTTTTGATGTTCTCCGTAATTTCTACAGTAAGCTGCGTATACTTGCGCTTAAGGGTAGATCTTCTACGTATTTTTACCGTGATTTAGCCTAATTTAAACTCGCAGATCGCAACTCCTAGACAACTACCTAAAATTTTTTACCCCAAATTTTCCCCTGGCTTTTCTGGCGGTCGAGCCTGGTGCGCTGAAGTTTTGTAACACTTCCAGCTATGACAAATCCTTCCCTGACTTAAGGATTTGAATTCTTGATGTAAGTGACTGCACGCTTCTAATTTTAGTTCCCGATGATTAATTACAATTTTAAATAATTCGCCGTCGCAAATATTTGTTTTAATTTTCAGTCCGGCAATTCGATCTCGATCGCCCCGCTGCGATCGAACTGAAAAAAATATTTTTTCTGCAATATAAACAACTTAGCAAAAATCTATCTATCTTAAGACTGATTTGAAAAATCAGCAACCAACAGCAATCAACGCAGGAGTTGTTTTTAGTGAAATTGACAAGCACAAACAGACATTGCGATCGCAAATAATATCGTGTTGGCTCGCTTAAGCACAGTAATATTCGATGTGCTTGCGGACTTAAAGTCCGCACTACAAACCATATTGACTAGGCTTCGTTTTATCAACGATCAAAATGATTGTTGTTTGAAATTATGGGAATAATTTTATGAGAGTTGTATTGTTGAAAATTAAGATTTTTTAGCTTGCTCTTTTCTATTTAAATCTAAATACATTAATAGATTTTGATAAAGGAGAATATCATAAAAGTGGTAAAATAGCAACCCTCAATTAGAAATTATCGATAGTCGCTCTATCGATTGCCGATCGCCCCTGAGAGATCCCAGAAACAAGTACCGTGTCGCGTACTTCTGTCGGGAAGTCTCCAAATTTTAGAAGAAAGCTCTTACTAGCAGATTCAAAACCACAACTCAATCTCAAATCTTCAAGGGCCCAATCTCAAATCGACGCTGCAGATGAGGGATCGGGGCTTACAGATGAGGTTCCGAGCCGACCAATTCATTAATTGACACAAAATCTAGATTTCAGATGGGGGGATGATGGTAGAGGATAAGCGGTGAGTAGCGATCGGGCGATCACCTCCCCGAAAAATTTACTCAAATTTATCTTTGATATTTCCCTGAAACCGGTGGGTGAGAGCTGAAGTTATTTTAATAAGAACTAGAGATCCGCTTGGTAAAGTACCTCCAATTTAACTTTACTCAACAATGAGAAACTCAAGTTCCCAAGGAATGTAAAGGGGTCTGCGGTAGAGGTGCAAAATGTTAAAGATAGCAAAATTGGAGAAAATTCCGCTTTCAATTAGCCGCAGGGCAATCAAAACTAATAAACTGTTATTAAAGTACAAGTTTTACACCCTCAAAGTGTTTGAACAAATATATTTGAGTTCTGCGTTCGCCCGATCGGGGGAAGCGCAATCAGAAAGTTTCATTCAAAGAGTAAAAATCAGTTTGTCGGTGGCGATTGCTAGCTGCAAAAACGCAGGCAAAATCAGAATTGAGGCGGGAGGGCGCTAAATCGGTGAACCAGGAATTTAAACTCTCAGTTACCCCAGTTGGGGACGATGAATATCTAGTACGGACAGAAAAGGTTGCACCCGGTGTACCCTTAGCAGAACAACAAGTCCGCTGGCCGATCGACGAATGGCTGGCGCTGTCTGCTCAACTGATGAACGACCCTTTGGTGGGCTTGCTCCAGGGAACTGCTACTGGCCGGGGACTGTCACGATCGGAAAAACACTCAGCGCCTTCTTTAGTAACCCTTGGGCAACAATTATATAGCGGGCTGTTTCAAGGAAACTTGCGCGACAGTTGGACTTGCGCTCAAGGCATCGCCCAGCACCGCCGAGATGTGCTGGAACTGCGGCTCGGGCTCAAAGGTAGGGACTTGCCGCGACTACCGTGGGAAGTTCTGCACGCGGGCGATCGCCCTTTGGCAACCGGCACCGATTTGGTGTTTTCTCGCTACCAACCAGGTACAAGTTTATTCAAACAAACCCGGATACTGCCAAGTGGCGGGCCGCTAAAAATTTTAATGGCGATCGCCTCTCCCAGCGATCGAGACAACTTGCAGCTTTCGCGAGAAGTGCTGCAGCTGCAACAAGAACTGCAAAACCGCAGCGCTAACCCCCTCAAAAACGGCTTCCATTCCCCGGAAATTCAACTGACTATTCTCGAACAGCCCGATCGAGAACAGCTTACCCAAGCCCTAGAACAAGGACATTACCAAGTCCTGCACTACGCAGGCCACAGCAACCCCGGTTCCAGAGGTGGCGAACTCTACCTAGTCAGCAGCCGCACCGGTTTAACCGAAACCTTGAGCGGCGACGACTTAGCGGGATTGCTGGTCAACAACGGCATTCAGATGGCTGTGTTCAACTCCTGCCGCGGTGCCTACGGCGGCCCATCAGGCATCACAGACGACAGCCCGGAACGCAACTTAACCGAAGCTTTAGTCAAGCGAGGCATTCCTGCGGTGCTAGCAATGGCAGAAAGCATCCCCGACGAAGTAGCCCTAACTCTGACGCGGCTGTTTTACCGGAATCTCAATCAAGGCTATCCAGTCGATCTCAGCTTGAGTCGGGCCAGGGCGGGACTAATTTCTACCTACGGTTCTCACCAGTTATATTGGGCTTTGCCCATTCTCTACCAGCACCCGGACTTTGACGGCTATCTGACGGGCGCTCCAACCCAAAGTACCGCATCCAGTCTCGGGCTGCAAATAATCGCGTCTGGAATGCCGTCGGCGGCCTCGTCTGGCACAGAATGGAAGAGGCCGTCTTCGGTGGTGGCGATCGCCCAAAACCCTCCACAGCCAGCCTATCAAACGGATGAGTCAGACAGTGAGGACGGCGAAGTCTGGGAATATTGTCCTGAGCAACTAAAAGATCGCAGGGATTGGATGAACCCGAGCGATCGACCATCGGCGACTAATTTACCCAACTCTATTTCCGATCCAAATTCTTCGGTTATTTCACCAAACCCTGTCGCTCAAAAGGCTCAGAAAGCGTTAAAAAAACCGGGATTAAAAAAATGTCTGGCGCTGACGCTTTGCTTGTTGCCGATTGCTTTGAGTGCTGGCTTTGCTGGGTTGCGGTACTTGCAGCACCGCAGCGCGAAACCGGAACAGTTACTCCCGGAGATGCGGACTCCTCTGTCGCAAAATTATATTCAACAGATAAATTAAAATCGATTGCCCGATCGCAGGTGAGAACTTGTATCGCTCGATCGGATTGTGAATCGAAACCATACTATTTACCATTGGCGATTTGAGATTGGCGATCGGGATTTATATCATGTCCGGTCAATTTACCGCAATCAGTAAGGTTCGTAGTGCGGACGGTCGTCCCCACTACGAACCGTTTTTGTGATCAACCGGATTTGATATTACGCACTCGCGATAAAGAAACTGGGTTTTTTACCCTTACTGCCGATTGCAGCGAAGAATTTTGTCAAAAAACCCGGTTTCTGGCCCCCGGTGCGTAAGTCCTATTAATAAAGATTGACTTATTAGATCAGGGTTGGGAGTTGCCCTGCCGCTACATTCTTTGGGTGAAAATGGTATCAAAATCTGGTATAAGTCGCGAAATGCTCGATCGAGCATTCGTGGTGCGGCGTGCCGCCAATCAAACCCAGAGCCTTAACAATTAACAACAGAGTAACCGTCTGGAGCGAAAATGGTATGAACCTGCGGTGGCTTTTAAATTGTATATTTGCCTGACATCGCAAAAAATTCTCTCCCATCAGACCCTCAATCACCACACACAATTTAAATACCCAACAGCTTATTTCCTTCTTGGTGGCTGCGCGATGTTTCTGCCGCGCCGGTGGAGTCTGGTTTTAGGTGACGCTCCTACACCAACCGCAAGCGGTATGTTGTAGGCATCTGAGTTCGGTCAAGGATATCAATATCTTCCTTCATCGTTTCGCTCTACGGCGTTTTATAGTGAGGAACACGTCCCGCCCCACTTGTCACATCAAAGCTGTTTTATCTAGATATAGATTGTTATTCTGCGATCGAAGATATGAGTATTTTACCACAATTATTACAATGAGTGCTCGTCTCGTCGCCATCTTTAAGAATGCTGGTTGGCTGGGCCCAACATCGCGGAGGGAGGATAGCTCCTCACAAAAGCGCGGCTCTCATCCCACTCGCCCAAAGATTATGGGCTGGGGATTCCCGCCTGTCTAGCTAAAACCCGTTCAACGAACAGGTGAAATTTGCTTGAATTTTTACCGGATTGCGATCGTCGGACTGTTTTCTGTGCGAGTTATATGCCGAACACCTTAATAGAAGATTGGGACTCGGTATTTGGGGTTTTGAGGGGATTGGCCGCCCGAAAAACAGGGTTTATAAGTAGCTAGCTGGTAGGGGGATCGAAAATATGTGCGGTCTCGCCTTGTTGAGGTAAAAGTTAACCCCGCGCAGGTAAATGCTTTGGGCAGATTTGCAGCGATCGCGCTCTAGGTATTTCCATTCATGTCTGTCTTGTTTTTTACTTTGACTGCAGACAGGAGCTGGATTGGTGAATGCAGGGAACAGACTTTACTGTAAAAAAGTAAAGCATTTAATTTGCGACAATAATTCCTGCTGCGATCGCTCCAAGGGTTCAGACAACCATTTTAGTCGCCAGCAGCAAATAAATCGCCCTTCGAGCATCCACGAGTTGTACCCCCAGTTTTGAGGCTGCAGAAATTTATCCAGAATCCGATCTTTTTAATTCTTAGTATTGACAGTGAAACAAAGTTAATCTAATGTGTTGTAATTGATATAAGTAAACTCCAATAACCGAGGTAAGGTCAATGGCAGAAACAGCGACAGCACCCTTAACAGGAAAAGGTCTGCTTCAAAAAATCAAAGGCAGCGATTTGCCTCGCAGAGAACTTGCAAAGCTTTGCGGCTACTTCACCGTCAGCAAGAGTGGAGAAACACGGATTAACCTGGCTGAGTTTTACGATGCAGTATTAGCTGCTAAGGGCATTGAGCTAGAGAAATCTAAAGCAGACGGACGCGGACGAGAAGCGAGTTATCGCGCTAGCGTTCACAAGAATGGCTCGATCGTGATCGGGGCAAATTACACCCAAGAAATGGGATTAAAGCCAGGAGACGAGTTTGAAATTAAACTCGGATACAAGCACATTCGCTTGATTCAGATCGATGCGGACAGACCAGAGGTGGAATTGGCAGATGATGAGGAGGATACAGAAGAATAAAGGCGAGCGCGATGCAGTCAGCCTAGGTTAAGGCTACTGGATTTGCATTCGTTACACGAGTATTTGCGCGCCACCATGCGATTTAACTGATGAGCTGTCTTGACTATTTCTATTTTCTCTTGTCTCGCAAAGACTACAGTGCCTCTGAACTTCGCAAAAAGGGGCAAGAGAAAGGTTTTGGCAATGAGGAAATATTGGAGGCGATCGCGCAAATTCAAGACCGGGGCTATCAGTCTGACACTCGCTTGGTGGCAAACTCGATCGCAAGTGCTGCGGGCAAATACGGGAAATCCGCCATCAAGCGCAAGTGCCTGCAAAAAGGAATTACTAGCGATTTATTCGAGCAAGTCTGGGAAGAAGAATTTGCCGAAAATCAGGATTCAGAAGCCCAAAAACTGGCAGAATTAAAAGCCAAAGTCATGCGGAAATACAAGATCGACGCGATCGATCGAGTAGATCCAAAAACTAAGGGCAAAGTCTTGAACTACCTGCAATACAGGGGCTTTAATGCCTTTGAACTTTTGCGACAGTGGCAAACAGAAGAAGATGATGAGTAAATTGTAGGATCTGGTAAGTCAATTCGCCCCCGAGATAGGCAAGCACAACTGCATTGCTGCCCCGGGGGAGAAATGGTAATTTATAAGTAAGTTTTTGTAAGTTTATGCCCTATCGCGCCTGCTCAATTAACCGCAGGCGTTAACGGTTCGCGCCCGAAAGTCTGCAGCCTTCAATCAGACTCGCATTCGGCACTACGAACCTGGTTTTTTATGATAATCGACGGGACAGGATGTCAATCCTCAGACTTGCTGGAAGAAGATTCGTACATCTGCCGGTGTCTGGCTAAAAGCAGGAGATATTTCTCATTGGTTTTGGCCAGCATCCATTTGTCTTTAAAAATGGTGGCGGATTCTGCTTTCACCGGATCTGCATCTAGGGGTAAAATATCTTGGCGAGCAGCGGTTTGCTCTGCAACAGACTCCATTTTTTGAGGGTTCTGCTTGTATTTTCGACCGCTTTTGTGGTTGGCGTAGCGGCGCGATCGAGTATACCCCATTTGTAAGAACTTGCGCGCCATGTCCGCTCCCACAAAATCTTCGCCATCGAGATACTCTAAAAATAACGAGTAAATTTTGCTGCTGGACTCCCTGGCAATTTCAGGAGTCTTAAATCTCCAGAAAGGCAGAATTTCTCCTTTGTAGGGCTCCACCAATAGCACTCCTTGTTCTCCTTTCCCCACGCAATAAAGTTCTGGGTGCTGTCGAAAGTCGATGTTCTTAAAATCCGCATGGTAGTCGAACTGCTTCATGGGGCATTTTTTGTCGTATCTGGAATTATAGAAGCCCGTGGTTTACCTTCGTCTGGTTTGGTATAAACCCAGGCCCAAGCAATCAAAACGGCTTGAAAAGGCAGCCTGAACCAATACAATAATGGGTTGTCGGGAATCCCTTCTATGGGTATGCTGTTGACTGCCTGATTGATATTAGCTGGAAACACGGCAATAAACAAGGCAATTAACCCCCACGCCGCCGCTCTGCTGACTGGTGGAACTAACAGCCCAATCCCGCCCAAAATCTCGAAAAAACCGCTGATATAAACCAATGCTTCCGGGTAAGGAAGCTGGGGCGGCATGATTCTGATAAAGGGTGCGGGTACTGCAAAGTGCAGCACGCCTACGGTACTGATAGCTACTGCGAGGATGACTCGCCAAATTTCTTTTTGAGCTTTCATGGGAAATCGGTAATTAATAATTGTTAAGTTACGGCGAAAATGCTTGCAAAAATTCGCTGTTTGCGATCGATGACAAGAAGGCTCAGGTACAAAAATTCCAGCCCTCCGGGTTTTTCTAGTCTTGCCGGCGGCTGTAACAATCTTTGGTAGAAAAACTTGGTTTCTCGATAAGTCAGAGAAGTTTTCCCAGCCCGAAACTTGAGGAAGCGGGGCCGAATTGAAGGTTCGCAGGTGATGGCCGAAAACAGATAGCGCGGGTTTTGATAACAAGATTTTAGTCTGTAGTTCCCGAATGCTGCCTCTGTCTTGGGGTAGTAATACCCTGTGCGATCGATTACGATAACAAACCAGGTTCGCGCGTGCGTCATATCGTTTCCGGTTGCATCGGAATAATAAAATCGAGTCAGCAGTCAACAGTCAACAGTCAACAGTCAACAGTCAACAGTCATGAGGAGTGCAACCGGAATTGATATCATTCCCAATTCCCCAATCTAAAATCTAAAATCTAAAATCGTCTGATGGGCGATCGCACCTAAATACGAGTCATTTGTCAAGGAGTTTTATAATTATTTAATATTTGAGCTGTGAGAATTATTTGTAGAGGGAATTATGAAACGCACCGCAATGAAAATGAGCGTCTAAATACTGTGTTCTATCAACTTCTGGTGAGATGTTAGGATGGATCTAATTATCGAGTTTGCTAAAAAGTCGATCGCCCTAGCAACCGCGCAAATCCTTCTACTTGAATTAAAGATTGTCACGCTTGTCGGCAGGAACTTTTTCGCCACCACATGATTCACAAATATTGAGCCTCCCAGCGCTGTGTCATTTTTATTTACACGCAAGCAATCACCGACGACCATGAACACCTTAACCAACAACTCTAAATTTCGCCTAAACCCGATGCTACGGCAATCGCTGTTCTCCGTCATAATATCTGCAGCAGCTTTGGCTACCGGATGGGCCCCTGGCTTGTACGGACAATCCCCAAACCTCGTTTTCGGAGCAGCAGCCCAAGCTCAAGCCATTAGCAACACCGAAATTACTAACTACGCTCGCGCTGTCTTGTCAATAGAACCCAGACGGGTGCAAGCTTATCAGGAAATTAAAGGAATGGCTGGAGGCTCGGTACCCAGAGTAGTGTGCAACGAAACTCAGGAAATTAACAGGCTGTCGGGAGGTGTTCGCGGCGTGGCTGTGAATTACTGCGACCAAGCTAAAAAAATTATTGAAAGCAATAACTTGACAGTTAGACGCTTCAACGAGCTCACTTTGCTGCAGCAAAGGAATCCGGAAGTCAAACAGCAAATTCAAGCCGAGCTGCTGCGGCTGCAACAAGCGGGAAATCAATAAAATCGAGTGTTTGAGTCTTTCTTCCTCTCCCGTTCTGTTGTTAGAGTTACTGGGCGTTATGCGAAAATAGTTAAGAAAGGGATCTCGCCTGTAATAAAGTGCTTGACAAAACGAGCAAAACATGGTATGCAAGGACGGGAGCGGTTCAGAGAGATGACAATTTTGTAACTCGCTGTCAGTCGTTATTAAAGATAAAAAAGATCTTCCTCAAAAACTAGATGTGAAGCGAGTTAAATTGAGGAATAAAATAAAAAAATGCTAACTTTCACCAAACATTTGCCTGCAAATCCCGATGCTGCTGTCAGCTTTACTTTAGCAATGACAGCCGACGATCGCACTCGCAGCCGCCACCAATTCGAGACAGAAGGTGGGGAAAAACTGCACCTGAGTTTACCCAGAGGTACGGTATTGCGCGATCGAGATTTATTGCAATCGGAAGACGGTAGCTGTTTGGTACAGGTAAGTGCAAAACCCGAACCGGTAATCACAGCGCGGGCCTCGACTAAGTTGCTACTGCTGCGGGCGGCTTATCATTTAGGAAACCGTCACGTAGCTTTAGAAGTTACCGATAATTATTTAAGGCTTTCTCCCGACTCTGTTTTGCAGGGAATGCTCGAAAAAATGGGTTTGGAAGTTATAGAGGAAATTGTACCATTTCAGCCGGAAACGGGCGCTTACGGCCACAGCCATTAGGTATTGGGAATGGGGAATGGGGAATGGGGAA
>NZ_JADEWT010000092.1 GCF_015207505.1 Tychonema sp. LEGE 06208 | reverse complement strand
GTTTTCGGGGGAGGTGGGGGCTTGGGTGGTTCAGGAGGCGATGCTGACGCGACGGGCGATCGCATCTGAGTTGGCCGTACCTGCTGAAACCATCGCCCTGACTGAAGATGTCACCGTCGGCTGCAATATTGCGCTGTGGGGCATTGACTGGAAAGCAGGCGACCATTTGCTGCTTTCTGATTGCGAACACCCCGGCATTGTAGCTAGTGTAATGGAACTTCAGCGCCGTTTCAACATTGAGGTTTCGTTTTGTCCGCTGGCGGCAACTTTGAATGAAGGATCTCCAGTGCAGGTAATTGCTGATAGTTTGCAGCCAAATACTCGGTTGTTGGTTATCAGTCACATTTTGTGGAATACTGGTCAAGTTTTGCCTCTGACTGAGATTGTAAAAGTATGTCATCAAACAAAAGTGAAAGTGTTAGTTGATGCGGCTCAATCGGTGGGGGTTTTACCTTTAAATTTGATTGAATCTGGGGTTGATTTTTATGCTTTTACTGGTCATAAATGGTGGTGTGGCCCGGAGGGTTTGGGCGGGCTTTATGTGAGTGCGGCGGCTTTGGCAGATTTGCATCCGGTGTTTATCGGTTGGCGGGGAATTGTGACGGATGCTAATGCTAAAGTTCTTGGGTGGAAGGCTGGATCGCAGCGCTACGAGATTGCGACTTCGGCTTATCCTTTGTATGCGGGTTTGCGAAGTGCGATCGCCCTTCAGCATGAATGGGGAACTGTGGAGGAAAGGTATGCAGAAATTTGCCGTTTGAGCAAGTATCTCTGGGAATGTTTGTCGGAACTTCCCGATGTGGAATGTTTGCGAACATCTGCACCGGAAGCTGGTTTAGTTTCGTTTAGATTGATGAATAAGATGCCGCACAAGCAGTTGGTTGGTTTGTTGGAAAAGCAGGGAATTATGGTGAGAACAATTCTGAATCCTGATTGCGTGCGGGCTTGCGTTCACTATTTTACCACTGAGGCGGAGATCGATCGGTTGGTTGGGGCGATCGCCATAGCGAAGTTTTCATTTGAGTAAAACTTTAGCATTAGCAGTTATTCATTTTCAGCCAGCCACAGCTCGATTTCTTCTCGGTTGCGATCGTAATAGTTCGCAACCGCTTGCAAATCTTGAAGGGTGATTCCTGGATAATTATAAAGAAGTTCGGCTTCAGTTGCGCCCTGTTGTTGGTAGGCGATAATCGTCCCGACGGGAATGCGAGTATCGCGAATTCCCGCTGCACCGCCACAAATTCCTGGAGTTTTGTGAATGGGATGTTGAAGGGTTTGGACGAATTGCAGCGTTTGTGCTAGCAAGTCATCAGGCAGTGTTTCAATGGTTTGGAGAAGTTGTTCTTTGAGGGTCATAATCGATATCCAGATGCAGTAGCGGTTTAGACAGCGACTTTTTCCGGTACAGCCCAGAGAATAAATCGATGGAGGGAAATGCCTTGGAGTGCCACCAATTTTTCAGCTTCTTTTTGTAGCTGAACGGGTAAGTTTAAGGTGTGGGATGTCATTAATACAACTTCCGTTTTCTAAGATAATTGCAGATTTGCCAGTAGTTGAGTTTAAGATTTTCTCAATTTTTCAAATCTTGGAAAAACTTTAGTTTGTATTTTAGCGCAATATCTCTGCGGGATGTGGCGTGATTTCTAAGAATTGACACCTGCTGATAAAAAAGCCGATCGCCCTTTCAGCCAAAAACACCAAAGGACCATCGCCCTTTTCGCCCAAATTTCGACCTACGCACCCCAACAAAAGAAACCGGGTTTTTCACTAAATCTGCCATTTCCATGCAGTATCTTCGCAAAAAACCCGGTTTCTGAGCTCTCAGGCCCAAGTCCTATTAGTGACTGTGCCCGTGTCCGCCATGAGAATGCCCGCGATCACCATGAGAATGCCCGTGATCCCCATGAGAATGCCCGTGCCCTTCATGAGAATGCGCGTGCTCGCGGTGCGCCGAAGCCAAACTCGGATTAACAGCAACCGCAGTTTCACTCAACAACGCTTCAATCTGCGGATTTGCCCACTCAGCCGCCATTTTCAGAAACTCTGGATGGTCATTTACGCAAGGCAATTTGCGGTAAGTTACTCCCTTACGCTGTTTCTGCAAAGACTCAATAACATGGTCAACATCTAACAAAGTTTCGTGATTTTCCGTCGCAAATCCGATCGGCATAAACACGATCGCAGTTGCACCCAAATCGATCAAATTCTTCGCAGCCAACGTCGCATCCGGCTGAGTCCACTCAATCAGCGGCGTGTCATGGTTCAGCCAACCCACCGAAATCAAAGGATAGCGATACATCAAACGTTCCCGCACGCGATCGTACAAAGCCTGACTTTCCACAATACCCGAAGTAAAACCCTTCGCCTTGTGCGGACAACCGTGATTCATCAGCACAATCCCAATCTGAGAAGGCAAATGCGCCACAGCCAAATCGTTCTTAATTTCCTCTTCCACCATATCAGCCATTAGCTGAATGTAAGCCGGTTCATCGTAAAAAGAAGGAATGTAGCGCTGTCCTTTTACCCAATGTTCGCCGCCGTCAGTGGTTTTGACTAAAGCATTATTCACCTGTTCCACTGCAATGCCGCTAGTGAAAATAGAATCAACTACCAACAGCGGATAAATCAGGATTTTATCAAATCCTTCCGATTTAATTTCGGCAATTACTTGTTCCGGCAAAAACGGCGCGCAAAAGTTAAAAGCTTTGAAAACTTTTACTTTATCGCCCCATTTTTCCTGCAAATTCTTTTCAATTCCGGCGCGCTGCTGTTCAAAAATAGCATTGTGCGGCGAAACAAATTGACCGTGTTGGTGACTCCACTCGTGCAAGTCAAAAATTGCTAAAATCTTCGCCAGCGGCGGATAAATCCAAGTCGGTACCGGCGCGAATTTGGCGGTAAGTAAATTTAAAGCTTGTTCGTTGTAGTTGGCAAAATCGTCGTAGCTTTCGACTTCGCCGTAACCCATCAGCAAGACTGCAACGCGATCGTTACTTGCGGGTGCAGCAGATGTTTTTAACTCAATTTTTTCGGGAGAAGCAACCACTTTGTATTCCTCAATTTGAATTTTTTTAAGAGTCGCAGCAAGGATGAACCAGAATTGCGAAAAAAATCTGGTTTCTCGGCTGCCCGGATATCCCCATTATCCCGTAGTCCGCCAGGGGTTTCGGCTAGCGTTAAGTTTTATGTTTTCTTAAGACTTCCTCACCTTGCCTCCAGTTTCGGTGTTTCGGAGCGTTCCCAGCGTTTATTGTGGGGGGATACTCTTCAAACTTGACTCTGTTATTAGTTTAACATCCTATCCCCCTGGATAGCATATAATTAGTTATGGTGTACAATTAAGTAAAGTTATGTTAAGCTGATAATTAATATTATTGAAGCAAGATGAGACTGGTAATTTGTCCGGGAGTTCACGACCCAAAACTAACCGATCGCTTCCTAGCGGGACTTTCGGAGGTGTGGGAACCAGACAATCCTCGGCAAAATACCCAAACATCTTACCCTGTCAAGATTTTTCCCGCTCATAAACACCCGCCTTTTTCAGCGCTTGACATATTTCACTTTTTATGCAGTCAAGAGTTGACCGGAGAAAGTTTAGTATTTGTGAGCTTTTCGGCAGGAGTAGCCGGGGCGATCGGGGCGGCTTGGATGTGGCAGCAACTAGGCGGCCAAGTCGGGGCATTTTTTGCCCTAGACGGCTGGGGAGTACCCCTAGGGGGCAATTTTCCCATCCACAGGCTCAGCCACGATCGCTTCACGCACTGGAGTTCAGCCATTCTCGGCAGCGGTGGAGACAGCTTTTATGCAGATCCGGCGTTAGCGAAGCCCTCGAAGAGGATCGCACATTTAGATTTATGGCAAGATCCCCAAACCGCCAAAGGCTGGCACCTCAGCCAAAACCGAGCCGGTATTGAAACCGCAAAACCCACAACTGCAGCCAATTTTTTAGTCCACCTATTGAAACAGTACGGAGTCCAATCAGTTGTTTAATTTTAATTTAGTATCATCGGCGATCGCACCTATTGTCACTGTTTCTAGTCTAGAAAATCCTCTTTCTTCAGACAGAAAAAACAGCATCAAACAGTGGCTAATATTTTGTGCCTCAGCATTTTTAGTCTCAATTCCCGTCTTCGTGCAAGCACCCTTAGTTCGCTTGTATCCAACCATCAGCTTGCTTTCCACAATTCCCTGGTTCGTCCTCAGTTTAGTGCTAATTTTTCGCCCCAAAACCCAACTTTGGGGAGATTTATTATTAGGATTTGCCGGATGTTGGCTGGCGGGTTCCATCTATTGGGGCTGGTTTAGATGGGAACCTATTTTACATCTACCTATAGAAGCAATTGGGTTGCCTTTTGCTATTTGGTGCTTGAACAAATCTTGGGGAAAAGTGGGCAGCTATTTTTACCTGGGTTCGCTATTTGGTACTGCAATTACTGATTTATATTTTTATTTGACTGGGTTGATGCCTTACTGGCGGAAAGTTATGTACGCGGAACCGGAATTCGCTATGCCGATTTTTCAAAGTGCGATCGGGCAAATTGACACTCCTTGGGGCATAGGTTGCGCTCTACTTTTAATTGCTGTGTTGCTAACCGTAGGTTTGCTGAGTTTGCGCGACGCACAATTGCACTGGCGCGCCTTCAGCGGTGCTGTTTTGAGCACGCTTTTGGTGGATGGTTTGTTTTGGCTGGCTGCTTCTGCTGTTTGAGATTTTTGACCGCTGATTAGGGCGGATTGACGCTGATTTTTTGATAGTTCGTTTGTCTGGTTTGTCTATTAATTTTGACTTGAGATTTTTGGGTATTTTTGACCGCAGATGTGGGTGGATCGATATCGTGTCCGGTCGATTCACTACGAACCGATGTTGACTGTTCGCTCGATCGAAGTCACAGTTTGATCGGGATTGCTTGGATTCCCGATTAAACGCTGATTTTTACAGTCCACCAGCTAATCTAACTGCTTCTAATTTATTGATTTTTTTGACAGTAAATTTTCTTTTAATCTTTTCCTGCTTGCATGATATGAGTTATGCTCGCCTCAGAGGCGATCGCCCGATCGCTCCTAAAGCAATCTTTAAGTGATTTGTAGGACTACTCGCTACCAGGCAAAAAGGTCGGCAGAACGTCTGGATATGCCCTGTCAGGCAGAACGATGAGTTAAAATCTAAAATCTAAAATCTAAAATCTAAAATTAAGCTCATGGCTTTCATTTCAATTGGTGGTGTAGAACATTATTACGAGTGGATAACCGCAGACAACAGCGCCCAACCCAGCGGCAAACCAGTAATGGTATTTCTCCACGGCTGGGCCGGCTCGGCGCGCTACTGGGAAAGCACGGCGCGGGCTATGGCTGATGATTTTGATTGTTTGCTGTACGATATGAGAGGTTTTGGTCGATCGCCCTTGCCGCCATCACCACCTGAGTCTAGCTACGAACTCGAAACCTACGCCCGCGACTTGGCCGAATTATTAGAAGCTTTGAATTTACCCCGCGTCTTTCTCAACGCTCACTCTACAGGCGCATCTATTGCGACTTTATTTCTCAACCTTTATCCCGAAAAAGTAGAAAAAGCAATTCTTACTTGCAGCGGGATTTTTGAATACGACGAGAAAGCCTTTACAACTTTTCATAAATTCGGCGGTTATGTCGTGAAATTTCGGCCGTCTTGGCTGGCTTCTATCCCGTTTGCCGATCGCATCTTTATGGCCCGGTTTTTGCGCCAATCTCTCCCTACAGAGGTCAGTCTGGCGTTTCTCAAGGATTTTTTAATGGCAGACGAAGAAGCTGCTATTGGTACAATGGTGACGGCCGTCAGCAAAAGAGCTGCCGAGGAAATGCCCGAAGAATTCGCACGGTTGAGCGTTCCCACGCTGCTTGTAGCAGGAGAATTCGATCGAATTATTCCCGCCGTCATGGGAGAACAAGCAGCCTCCCTCAGCAAAAAAGTAGAATTTGTTATAATTCCCAATACGGCTCATTTTCCGATGTTGGAGGATGCCGCAACATATTTGCAGCGAATCCGAGACTTTTTGCCTGCAGCGGTTTAGTTGAGTTGTTGTTGGTTTAATGTACGATCGGAAAAGCCAGCTTTTAACGCTGTCTTTATTCCGATCTTAATTTTTAATTCGTAATTTCTTAAAGCGAAAGGTGGTAATATGAGCGACCTCGACCAATACTATAAAGTCCTGGATCTGCTGCCGGGAGCTTCCCGAGAAGAAATTACTCAAGCCTACAAGGATTTAGCGTTCATTTGGCATCCCGATCGCATCCCCAAAGACAATCCCAGATTATTGCAGAAAGCGGAAGAAAAGATTAAGCAAATTAATCAAGCTCGCGAACAATTGCGATCGATTCAGGTAAGAGGTCAGAATCAGAACGCTCAGCACAAAAATACTCAGTACAAACAAGCTCAGCAACAAAATACCCAATACAAACAAACTCAGCAGCAATACACCCAGCAGCAATACACCCAGCAGCAATACACCCAGCAAAAACAAACTCAGCAACAAAATACCCAGCAGCAATACACCCAGCAAAAACAAGCTCAGCAACAAAACACCCAGCGAAAACAAACTCAGCAACAAAACACTCAGCAACAAAACACTCAGTATCAAAACACTCAGTATCAAAACACTCAGTACAGAAATACTCAGCAACAAAACACTCAGTATCAAAACACTCAGTATCAAAACACTCAGCCACAAAACACTCAGCCACAAAACACCCAGCCGTCACCAGCAACGCCAAAAGAACCCCGCTACTCTCCCGAACCCTCTTCAGGAAAATATGGGGGAAATTATGCGGGAAATTATGCTGGAAACTATGCGGGAAATCCTACCGGGCCCTATTCTGATGCTTCCCGCTACCAATCGCCACCGCCGCAGCCATCTCAACCTTACCGCCCTGCTGCGCCGCAAGCTCCCGATTTGAGCGGTTCTAACTTTAAAGGAGCTTCCTTGAAAGAAAAAGATTTTTCAGGGAGAAACTTGAGCAATGCAAACCTGAGCGAAGCTGACTTAAGCGATACTTTTCTGCACAATATCAACCTTACAGGTGCGAATTTGCAAAAAGCTAACTTGTTTAGAGCAAACTTGTTAGGGGCTTGTTTGATCAATGCTAATTTGAGAGAAACTAATTTAATCGGAGCAGATTTGAGCGGTGCAGACTTGAGCGGTGCGGATTTAACGGGTGCTAAAATCGGTTATGGCGATCGGGTAATGGTCAAACTTACGGGAGCTAGATTAACAGGTGCAATATTACCCGACGGTAGTGTTCATAACTGAATGATTGAGTTTTGCAAAAATCTGATTTTAGTAAATTTCCGCTCCAAACTTATATTATGCCCCTGAGAACAACAGCAATAAAATGAGTTCGTAGCGCGGAATACGAGTTTTTTCTTAAGTTGCGGTTCGTAGCGCGGAATGCGAGTTTGTTCTTAAGTTGCGGACTTTAATCCGCAACTAAGCGATATTTACTTATCGCGGTCAATCCACCGGACATCATATAAAACCCCGTTACTGGCTCCATCGAGGTCGATCGAATTTAATACTAATTCTTCCGCCCGCGCAACTTTCGTCCAGCAGCCAGCATCGCGCCTCCCGCCATCAAACCCGCCACAGTCATCGGTTCGGGAACTGGCTGCGCTGGAACCGTCCCCACAGAACCGCCTTTAATAAATACAGCAGAATCTAAATTACCGTCACCCACATCTTTAATGCGGATGCTCAAAACATTCGTCTGATTTTGCTTGAGCAAACCCTCAAAACCTAAAACTTTAGTAAAACCATCCAGCCTAACAATATTAGCAGCAATACCTGTCAAACTTGGGTTGTCAATATAGTCTGGGTGATCTTGAGAGCGATTATACGGATCGGGAACAAGATTATTAATTGTCACTATTTGTCCGTCGCTCAATTTGGCTAAATTAGTGCCGTTTAGCAGCAGTTCAAAATCGTCATTAAATTCAGAGCCGCCAAACTCAGGAAACTCCTCAGAAGCAAATACATATTGAAAAAACAATTTTTCAACCGTGCTATTAGCAAAAAAACTGAGGTTGAGCTGAGTCAAATCTCCCTCTTCGCCCTTTGGCCCAAAGTCCGTGTTTAAATCGCTGCCGTTGGTGATTACGTTATCTTTCTGATTCTTACCCGGTATATCTGTGACTTTACCGGTACTGAGAACAACACCTGATGTCAAACCAAAGGGGTCATTCATAAAAGTACCAAAAGCAGCAGAATTCCCGCTAATTGAAATTGAAAAATCACTCAGTCCGGCTGTATTATTTCCCAATAATTTGTTTTTCAAAGTCTCAGTGTTGTTAGTTGCTCCTACCGAAAATGCCATTGCTGGGGCGGCCAACAAGCTCAGAGCAGCAGTTAAGCTAGCAAGTTTGTTAAGATTTATCATAGTTTTCGTGTGATAATTGTTAAGCTGATTCATTCCGTAACTTCATTTTCACATTATATAAGTATGAATGTCTAGGGACTTTACAAGGAATTTATATCTAAGTATATTTACGGTTTTTATTGTAAATTGTATGGGTATTTTGTGGTGGTGAGTCAGTCAATAAAGCTCAGTGCAAAAATATTGAGTCCGAAATACACGCAGACAAACGAATAATTTCCAGACTTACACACTGGATAGCAATTAAAACGAGTTTTTATACGGTTGGCGATCGCCACAATTACTAATGACAGATCGTGGATGACTAAAACCCTTTTGCTTCTCCTTCCCCGCGCGGATCGGCAGCCCCTTCCAACCAACCATCAGGCGTCAGGACGATCGCATTAGCATTTCCCCAGCCGTCGCGTTCCACAATTTGGTGTCCCCGGCGGCGCAACTCCGATAGCGTCGCAGCATCAAAACCTCCGCGTTCCACCATCAGGCGATCGGGCAGCCACTGGTGGTGAATTCTCGGTGCAGATACAGCCTCGCCGACATTCATGTCGTAAACCAACACATTCAGCACAATTTGCAAAACCGTGGTAATAATCGTGCTACCTCCGGGGGCACCGGCAGCGAGACGAAATTTGCCATTTTCTGTGACAATCATCGGTGTCATGCTGGATAAAGGAGTTTTTCTAGGGGCGATCGAATTTGCTTCACCGCCCACCAAACCAGACAAATTCGGCACTCCTGGCGCAGCGGCAAAATCGTCCATCTCGTTGTTGAGCAAAATTCCCGTACCCGCCGCCACCACCGCAGCCCCAAAACGACCATTCACCGTAAACGTCAAACTCACCACATTCCGATCCGAGTCAACTACCGTCAGGTGAGTAGTTTCCGGCGACTCGCGCACAAAACGGCTCAAAGTTTTAGCATCAACAGCTTTTACCTCCGTCGAGGGTTTGGCTGTTTTCATGTCGATTTGCGATCGGCGAAATTTGCCATAATTCTTGCTAGTCAAAGCTTTAACCGGTACACTCACAAAATCGGGATCGCCCAAATACTCAGCCCGATCGGCATAAGCAATTCGCATCGACTCCGCCAGTAAATGTAGCATATCTGGACTTTTCCTCCCCAACCTTTTGAGATCCGTATCTCCGAGGATATTTAAGATTTGCAATAAATGAACGCCGCCGGAAGAAGGAGGCGACATCGCGCAAATTTGGTAAGCGCGAAAGTTACCGCAAACCGGATTGCGCCAAATCGGCGTATAGTTTTTCAAATCTTCGAGAGTCATGATGCCGCCGTTTTTAGCCATGTCGCTGGCGATCGCCCGCGCAATATCCCCGCGATAAAAACTTTGCGGGTTTTGAGAAATTTTCCGCAAAGTCCGCGCCAAATCCCGCTGCACCAAAAGTTCTCCCGGCTGGTATACAATGCCGCCACGAGTAAAAATATCCCGCGCCGCCCGGTTTTTTTTAATCGCATCCACTCGCCCCCCAACAGCCTTTGTGAAGCGGGAACTTACCGGAAAGCCATTTTCCGCAAGGGCGATCGCCTGCGCCACCACCTGCGCCCAAGGCAACTTCCCGTACTCGCGTTGCACCGTATAAAGTCCAGCCACCGTACCCGGAATACCCGCCGCCAAATGCCCGTCCAGACTTGCCCTAGGGCGCACCTTGCCTTGCTTGTCGAGGTACATATCCCGCCCCGCCCGTTTCGGAGCTCGTTCCCGGAAATCCAGCGCTTGCACAGTCCCCCTTTCGGCCCGCCGCAGCAGCAAAAAACCCCCGCCCCCGATACCCGCCGAAAAAGGTTCCACCACCGAAATCGCCAAAGCCGTAGCAGCCGCCGCATCCACCGCATTGCCACCCTCTTGCAACACCCTCAGCCCCGCAGCACTCGCCAGAGGGTGAGCCGAAACTACCATGCCCTGTTTGCTGCGCTGCTGCAACTTTGGCTGTAGTTGCTGCTGGCAGCCGCCGAACAGCAAAACCGTTAGGAAACAAGTATAAATTCGCACTTTACCGCTTAACTTAAAAAACATTCGCCCCCCCATTTTTCAGTTAATTTTACAGCAGAATTTGAATAACATCATCCTAAAGATATAGATTAAATCTCAATTGACATACAATAATTAATAGCTACAAAGTTACTATTTCAATTAGTCCGATAGTTTAATTACAATACTCCCGACACTTTTTGAGGTGGCGACCAAAACCCACATTCTACCGTTAATATTTCACAGAATGGAGAATATCCCACCCTAATCATACCGATTGTCGTTACCTAAATCTCCTAAAAACCCTCACCGCGATACCGCTCTTAGAATAAATTCCCTGACTGAGAGCGGTATCGCGCGCGTGAGGGTTTCACCAGAAATGGGCAATAACAATAATTCTACCGTTGGCGATTAAAAACTGTCCCGACTATGATGATATCAAAAGTTAATTCAATGAATTTAGTCTCAAAAAATTAACAAGGTTATATAATGGTGGAACTAGAGTCTTGTTAACAGTGCGTACAAAATACGATCGGACAAAAATAGCATGGGAGTATTTCCGACTTTTAAAAAGCATTTTTTTAAGACTTACCAGCGTTAAAACGATAACAACAGTCTGGCTGGAAAGTTAACAGCTAAAACAAAGCCTTGGAAATCGCACTAGATCGCACTTGGTGGCTTTCAAAGCCTGCAATTTGCAGTTTATGTATAAAACTCCTACTTTCTCAGTATTTTCATGGAATCTTCATTCCTAAGTGGCGAAAACCATACTTAAAAAAAAATAACTACCAATCCCTAGCTAATTCAATTCATGAACAACGAAAAAGTCAGTATAATTATTCCTGCATTTAATGCAGCAGACACTCTAACCGAAACAGTTGTTTCCGCAGTCAACGGTACTCACAAGCATTTAGAAATTTTAATTATTGATGACTTCTCTACAGACGCTACAGCCCAAATTGCTGCTAAACTTGCCGAGCAAGATTCCCGAATTCAATACTTCCGAAATTGCGAAAATTTTGGAGTTTCTAAGGCTAGAAATTTAATGATAAATCGAGCAACGGGCAAGTATGTAGCGTTTCTCGACAGCGACGATACCTGGGAAGCAAACAAGCTAGAAGTTTGTTTAAAAATGCTCGAAGACAATCCCGAAGTCAAAGCTGTGGCTCATGCTTTGCGATATTTAGACAAGCACGGCAACAAGTTGGGCTATATTGCCACCTATCCTACAACTAAAGCAGAAATGCAGGCGATTAAGGAGACAGGTGAAAGTCCTTGGGTTTTTCCGTCTTCTGTGGTAGTCGATCGCTCTATTCTACTCCAAGAAGGTGGCTTTGCAGAAGATTGGCAGGTAGGAGAAGATACAGAATTATTTACCAAAATTGCTCAAAAGCACGGCTTGTTAGCAACGAAGACACCTTTAGGAAATTATCGAATTAGAGGGAACTCTCTGACAGACAAACACTGGCTGAAAAAGCGCATAGCTGCTGATTGTGTCAAGGAAAACCAACTGCGACGCTTGCGGGGAGAACAAGAGTTATCGCTCAACGAGTACGAACAGGTATGTTTTAATAATTTGCCACGGTTGAAAAAATTTAACAAATTTCGAGAACTTTTGGCACTGCACTACATGAGAAAGCTGGGACAAAGCTGGTTAAATCGGGAGGTGTTGCAGACTCTAATGTACGGCATTGCTACCACAGTGTTGTCTCCGAAAGGTGCTGTGAACAAATGGAAATGGATAAAGGCTCACGATCCGTTGGGCGATTTAACTGTAGAAGATACCAGTGATTCGGTAGAATTGAACTCCCAGCAATCCTCCCAAATCGGCGGGAAATCCTAGAGGAGATCCTGTCCGGTCAATTGACCGCAATAAGATTGGTTAGCGCCGGCCCAATGCGAGTCCGCTTTGATTCTGCAGACGGTCGTCCGCACTACGAACCTTTTTTTTGTTACGATCGTAGACCGGAGATGATATCAAACCCCTTTTTTAGGCAGAAAGTTAAAAGCAAAGATTTAGAAAAAATTCTATTTTGTACTTTCTGCTTTTCAGAGAACGATCGCCTTTTTAGTTTAAACTTGATGAAATTTATGGACTGGCAAGAAGTTTCCGGCAACTGGGTATTAATTCCTTCTAAACCGATCGCGATCGTGCATTTTCTCGGCGGTGCATTTGTGGCGAGTGCGCCGCAACTAACCTATCGCTGGCTGTTAGAAGCTTTGGGGAATCAAGGATATGTTGTAGTAGCAACGCCGTTTGTCAATACTTTGGATCATATTGCGATCGCCCGCGATGTCCTCAACAAATTTGAAAATGCCCTCGATCGCCTGCGCGCCACTAAATTGCTCAAATCTTCCTATCTCCCCATCTACGGGATAGGGCACAGCATGGGATGCAAACTGCACTTGCTGATCGGTTCTGTATTTGACATAGAAAGGGCAGGCAATATTCTGATTTCTTTCAACAATTATGCAGCCTCCGAAGCCATTCCCATCGTCGAGCAAATTTCCCCCGTCTTTAAAGTAGAGTTTACCCCTTCCCCGCAAGACACCAATCGCCTAGTGCAAGATAGCTATCAAATCCGGCGCAATCTTTTAGTCAAATTTAACGGCGACAACATCGACCAAACCCTGCTGTTGACAAATCTGCTAAAACCGAGATTTCCCGACATGATTACAGTTCAGACTCTAGCCGGCAACCATCAAACACCATTAGGTCAAGATGTTAGCTGGCCTATGGGTCAAATTTTTACTCCCTTCGACGCGATCGGACAATGGGTCAAACAAGAAGTGTATCGGGAATTAAATCAATTAAAACGGACAATTCTGCTGTGGCTTAATCCTTTGTCAAAGGATTTTTAATCTTAAAGTTCCGATTTTAGCTGCGCGAAATTAAATTTATAAATTACCCATAAACTCTATCTGTAGTGCTTAGCTTTCCACGCGATCGCTACCAATAGCGTCAAAAATCCCTTTGCGTAAGTCCTAAAACTGCCGGAGGGATGTTTGAGCTGTGCACTCATAGCGAAAAAGATCCTACTTTTCCGACTTTTCCGACTTTAAAGATCCGACTTTTCCGACTGACATGAGCCTGAGTGGTGAGTCAACATAGCGATAGATGCATCTGAGACTAGGTAAATTACTGCCTAAATTAATCGCAAGTTGTTTGTCCACCTAGAGTTTCAGGCTCCAGAGATGTTAAGTTGTAGTTCTGCATCAATCCCTTGCTCAGGCACTCAAGATATAGATTCAGCTTTTTGGAAATTATGGCAGCAGCATCAAAATTATCTTTACCGTTGCTGTCGCAAGTGGATGGGAAATCCAAGCGATGCCGAAGATGCCCTCAGTCGGGCGATGCTGAAAGCTTGGCAGAAAGCAAGAGATTGTACGGATGATATCAAAAACTTTAAGGCTTGGTTAACCAAACTGACTTATAACCTGTGCGCCGATATCCATCGAGAGCGCAACAGAAGTGCAGTAGGAGTTGAGAGTTTAGACACCATTGCTGTAGAAAGCCAAACCCAATTAATTAGCCAAGAAGAAACACCAGTTCGTGCTGCTATGGAGCGCGAACTCGAATTATTTTTTCGCGCCGCAATAGATGAGTTGCCAGATAGATTGCGCGAGACTTTTATTCTCCATTTTGAATCAGGGCTATCTTATCCAGACATTGCCGAACAGCTTGGTATATCCTACGATAACGTCCGCAAGCGCATTTCCCAGGCGCGGGCAATTTTGCGTCAGCGGTTCAATGAAAATTTCGGGGAAGATGGGACTGACTCTGATTTGTCTAATCCTAAGTCGAGGGTTTCTCCTCAGTCTGCCAAAGGGAAAAAGTCTCAGAATATTACTGAAAAAAAAACTCTTAAAGAGGAGATAGAAGAAAGAGAAATTGTTGCCCGTAGGGAAGTTCAAGAGTCGGTTTTAGTGAATGCTCAATCTGATGGGGACATAGGAGACAAAGAAATTGTTGCTGGTGGGGAAGTTCCACAAGCGGCGGTGTGTGTTGTGCATCTAGGCGCGAAGGATTATTCGCCCCTACGGATCTTGGCTAATACTCTGGGGAATGACAGCGAAAAAGCGATCGCCCCTAACGCCAACAGCCCATTGCTTTCTGAGTCTTGGGAAAGCCAAAAAGCTCTTGCTGTGCAGGCAGCATTAATGGTGCCCGCACGCCAAGCTGTTGTACTACCAGCGAGTGCAATCCGCTGTATTCCCAGTTTCTCAACGCCAGAAAACCCATACTTGCCCGAAATGCGATCGCGCCAGGGTGCCCGAGGCATATCGCGCAGCGTTGCGTCTTCTGTATCGCTTTTTCCACTGTACTGGAGGATGTGGGCAGACAGTGGCGGCGGCTGGCTTTCTTCCATCAGAAAAATAGGCAGGGAGAAAATCGCTTTAAATCAGTTTTTACAGCTTTTGGCTTTCCTCGTCTTGGCAAAGCCAAAAGCGGCGTGCAGGCGGCATTAATGCGGCCGCGATCGCTGCAATTGGCTATAAGCTGTTCGGCATTTAAAGGAGGATAAGGGTGCAGAGGACACGGCAGTGCCGTGTCCCTACCACGATCAATTGTAGGGACACGGCACTGCCGTGTCCTCTATATCTCTATATCATTCCGGTGCAGCCGGAATTGATATTAAGGGGGGGCTAGGGGGATCGAGCTTAACTGAACCGTATTGGGCTATATTCCCGCTTTCTCTATGACAGGCGCTGGGCGCGATATGCCCCTAGGCGAAATTTGGCATGGAAAAATTCGGCATCCTTTGTTTCGTCAATCTAGATTTTCAGGAAGAGATCGACTGCGTAGCAGGAATTTGTCAAATCCTCCCTCAAACCGCATCATCCCCCAAAGGTTAGAGATGCCATCTATCTAAAGACTGAATAATTCACAAATCACCTTCGGGAAACGTCTAACTAATAGAACAAAAAAAACCAACCCTGGAGTTGAAAAATTATGATTCGTCGTATTGCTTTCGTTAGTGGTCTCGTTATTCTCAATGCTTTTGGTTTCGCTACCGTAGCCCGTGCCGGTGAAGGCGGTGTGGCCGGTTCTGCGGCTTTCACCGTTGGCGCGAACTCATTGGTTACAGGTGTGGCTGTATCTGCTGCTGTCGGCAAAGAAAATGCTGCCGCTCATTCTTTCAACTACAGCGGCCTCAATACAAATGGTTTACAGAACTCAGCCTTTGCCATTGGTACTGCGGGTACACTGAGTCTCAACGCTCTTGGCGACCCAGCCGGCTTTAACCTCAACACAGTACAAGACAGCGCTCGCGGTACCGCGCAAGTCAATACCTTCACAGCAGGATACACCATCAACCTAGGTACTACTAGCAACGCTGTTTTGGGTACGACGAAGCCCTAGAACTGTTGAGAGTTGTTAGCTAGCAAGCTGATTTAGCAATTCAATCCGTTTTCTCCCCTCTCAAAGATGATATGAGGATCTCAGCGGCTCTCGCCACAGGAAGTCAGGAAAGATCCTCATTAAGAGAGGTTTTTTTATCCGCAATACCTTCTGATGAATAACAACGACATTCCCCAGATGAAACCCATGCTAAATACTTCAAAAACTATCAATCCAGCCACCACAATTGTTTTTATCGATGCCGGAGTAGAAAACGCCGAGCTACTCATTGAGGGGGTTCTTCCCACTTCTGAAGTCTTTGTCTTAGATAAAACGGCAGATGGCATCGAGCAAATTAGCCAGGTTTTACAACAGCGTCAGAATATTGATGCCGTTCATATTATTTCTCACGGTTCCCCAGGTTGCTTGTATGTGGGCAATAGCCAACTGAGTTTAGATACCCTCCACCACTACGCCCCCCAACTCCAACAGTGGAATGTTACCAACCTCCTCCTCTACGGTTGCAACGTGGCGGCTGGGGATGCTGGGGAAGAATTTATTACCAAGTTACACGCCCTCACTGGGTCAGAAATTGCTGCTTCTAAGACACTGACGGGGAGTGCAGCTAAAGGTGGAAACTGGGAACTAGAAGTCACAACAACCCAGATGCAGCCAGTGCTGGCACTGCAAGCCGAGGCTATGGCGAACTACGACTCTGTTCTTCCTACCGAAGAAACTATAAGCCAGTGGAATGGCAACGACGGAATTTATCCTTTTGGGGAGCCTGAAACACAAACCTATGGCCAAACTTTCACAGCAGCAGAATCATCGCTCCAATCGTTTAAGATTATATTAGACGACTATGATTTTGATCCCGATACAATAGATTTTAAAGCCTATGTAACGGCTTGGGATTCCAACACAAATGCTCCCACGGGTTCAATTTTATATCAGAGTGCGGCTCAATCCACGACTCATGGAGCAGGTTTTCAAACCTTCACTTTTAACTCTAACATCTCATCATTAACACCAGGACAAAAATATGCAGTCTTGATCAGTACAGAGGGGGTAACTGATGGGATTCCAGGAACAGGTGTGCAAGCGGCCATTTATAGTGATGTTTATCCGGGGGGAAATTTTGTTTATCAGAATGCTCCGGCTCTTTTCACCCCTAGGTACACCTCTATTCCTTCTTTGGATGCAGCTTTTGAATTGGTATATAGCCCTCCTGTCACTCCTGTCAACCTCACACCCAATAACGATGTTTTTCAAGGGACTGCAAATGCCGACCAAGTGAATGGTTTAGCGGGTAGCGATATTATCTACGGTAAAGCTGGAAACGATATCATCGATGGTGGCGACGGCGACGATATTGTCTACGGTGGCAATGATAACGATTTGCTGCGCGGTGGTAATGGCAGCGATCGCCTTTACGGTGATGCGGGTAATGACGAACTCCTCGGCGGTGACGGTGATGACATTCTCTATGGGGGTGATGGAAATGATATCCTCAATGGCGGTGCAGGGAGCGATCGGCTTTATGGTAATGCAGGGATCGATACCTTTGTTTTGGCACCAGGAATGGGTCTGGATTCCATCTACAATTTCCAAGATGGCATAGACATAATCCGATTAGATGGAGGTTTGAATTTCGGCGCTTTACAGATTGCCCAAAGTGGCACTTCCACCTTAATTAAAATTGCATCAACCGGAGAAACCCTCGCTTCTTTAATTAACACGAATTCCGCCTTAATTGGGGCGAGTGATTTTAGCGGTAGCGCGATAGACGTTACCTAATTGTCTCAATTATGAAATTATCAGGTGCGTTAACTTCCGTTAGCGTACCTTGGATTTTGATTTTATAATGATGAAACATTCCAAATATTCATTCCAATAAATATTTTTTTATTGCATCTATAGCGAGCCTAAATAAATTGTGTAATTCTTGTAGAGGAAAACCCCCGTGGTTGCCGCGATCCGTGGGGGTTTGCACAGGGCACTACCCCTACATATTTGTACCAATGATATCAATTCCGGTTGCACCGGAATGATATAGAGGACACGGCAGTGCCGTGTCCCTACCGAAAATAATATTGTAGGGACACGGCAGTGCCGTGTCCTAATTTTGGCTAATAATCCCGATGCTACCGGAAGCGATATGATTTATACGCCCTATATATAAAAATATTAAAGCCAGAGATTTAATATTTATTAAATCATCAGGATGTCAGGGTAAAATTACTGTATTAACTGATAGATTTAATCCCTAATTGCCGCGCTTATAATGACAATTAACTTCCTAAAAATTATCGCTAACCCTACTGCGCTCCTCTCAACAGCATACAATTGTAGTATTGTCGGTTTGACTCTCCTGAGCATCGCTTGCTCAACCCCAGCCACAGCACAAACTCGCTCCAATTTACTCGACACATCCAATCAACTCGATTCTGCTGCTGCGAGTGTTTCCGACCTTCCAGAAACCACCCCTTTATCAGAAACACCCAACTCGTCTACTTATCCTACAAACCAGGAGCCCTCATCCCCAAATTTAGCCCCTGAACCTGAACCCGCAAAACCCCAATCAACTAATACTCCTAACGCATTGCCCCAACCTTCTGCGCCATCTACTGACCCCGATTATATTATTCCACCTCCCATCGCTCCAAGTGTTTCCAACCTTCCAGAAGCCAGCCCTTTATCAGAAACACCAAACTGGTCTACTTATGCTACAGACTTGGAACCCTCATCCCCAAATTTAGCCTCTGAACCTGAACCCGCAAAACCTCCATCAACTAATACTCCTAACGGATTGCCCCAGCCTTCTGCGCCATCTACTGACCCCGATTACATTATTCCACCTAGAATCGCTCCAGACGAAAAAATTAGCCCATTCACGACCAATTTACCTCTCAATGACATTCCCATCAGCCATCTAACTGAATGGGAGTTTAGTGGTTTCAAGACTTTTGCTGACACCACAAACAGCGATATTTTTTTAAATGGCACTCTCAAACTTAAAAGTCGAGTAACTGAAAGCTTAAGCCGAACTAATATTTATAGAGTGGATCAAAAAGCCACTTATTTGCAACTGCGGACTGTTCCCCTAGAACGAAAAATTACAACGACAACTACCGCACCCCAAACCATGACGGGGTTAGAAATTCAAATGAGTTTAACGGCGGCTTGTCTTTTTCCCAATACTTCCAGCGACCAACAATGTACTTATACCCCAGGTTTAGCGATCGATCGCAATAGTATAGATCCAGAGTTTTTCGTACCTACCCGCGTCTTTCAAACGTCTCAAGTTGGAGAAGTTGTCAAACCAGAAACTTTGGCTTTTATGCAGCTTCCCGGCTTTCAAGGGGGAACCAGCAGTCAACCGATTGGCGTCGATTTTTATTTTCCCAATTCGGGTGCTTATCCGGGAAACAGCCAATCCCGAAAAACAAAAGTTGATAGAAAGGAAGAAGTTGACTATACGATTGCAGGTACTGTTTCCCGAGTTCGTCAAGTTGTTAAAGCTAACGATCGAGAAGCCGTTTTAGGGCGAACAATTCGAGGATTTACTCTCTTTATTGATGATGAAAATCGCTGGCTAAATACGGCAATTCAAGCGGGGGCGCAATTTTTACCCGATGTCATTCCTGACCTAGAAGGCAGTAAAAATCCCGTTAATACTAATATCAACCGCAACTTATTTTTAGCAGCTAATAATACTCGTTTACCCAGCAGTAGTTTTACGATATATTCCGCCGGACTCGGACGGGCAGAAAGTTTAACGCCTAATGTCACCAGCATAAATCAAGTTCCTAAAGCGAATTATAACAGCCTTTGGCTCGGTCTTTCTCCCGTGATCGATCGCAATATTGAAGATGGTCGAATCTTTTACGCTCCAACAGGGCCACAAATCACCCTTGTGGATGCTGGTGCAGAAGGTGGAGCAGATACCAATGTACAGTCATTGTCTGCGGTTAACCAAAATCAGTATTCTACTGCCAATTTGCAGAATTTTTATGCCCAAGTTTATTTAGGTTTTTTACAGCAAGATGTCAATTTTGTTAGAGAAAGTATCTATCGAGAAAAAAGCTCTTACTATCCTCATCTCAGCTTTACCGGAAACTGGACGGGAGGCGAAGATATCCTGCGATACTATACGGGTGTGATTGCTTCGGAAAAGCCCAAACTCTACCTCGGTGCTGATTACACTAGAAACACGCTAAACAATTGGAGTTTTCGCGGCGGTGCGATTGGTTATCTCAACCCCGATCGCGATTATTACAGCCAAATTTGGGGTAGTGCAGCCAAAACCTTTCGCTTCAGCAGGCGGGCAAATTTAACCTTATCAACCGGCTTCAATTATGCTCTCGATCGAGAAACCAGAATAGGTGATTTAGTTAGTATTTCACCAGCTAGTGAAGTTGTCCTTAGCGCTCGCGTAAATTGGGGAATTGTTTCTCTTGGTTTGACCAACTATTTTGGTAATATCCTACCCAATTCCTACGACGAGCGCTTACTAGCTGAGTTAACCATCCGTCCTCTAAGCACTCTCACTCTGTCTGGTTATATCGCCCCCATCGATAAAAACTCGACTCGCTCTCTCTACGGTGCTAGTGTAAGTTGGCAACTGGAAAATAACTACAACAGTCCTACCCTATCCCTCAATTGGCAAAATAACCAATATGATTATGGTGATGATGTTTTCGGGAATCGTTTATTATTGAATGATAATATTTTTACGATTCTTTTTCGCATTGGTTCTCCAGCTAATCCGCTCTCTCGTTAATGTTACCCAGATTAAAAGCAAACTAATCTGGGTAAGATAAAAAATCAGACTTCTGACTCATCCCAGCCTGTGAAGCGTTTGAGCAAATCGAAGCCAATAGACATTCTCACCGAGATTACCTCCTTTGCCAATTAACGGGCTTCCGACGGCAGTGCGATAATGTTTTAGGACAATAAGTACGGAAGAACCGGAAATACTGATGCTATGGGAATTGCCAGTATCTAGGGAAGCAGTCAAATCAAAATATCGTAAGCTGCGTAGTGGCTTAAGAGTCACCCAGACTTCTAAGGGAAGGGTTGAGGGCTACCCTCAACCCTTATCGGCTAAAAATATCAGTGTTATTTTCGATCGTCGATACAGGGGGTATAATTTTTGACGATCGACAAACAGTTCCGTCCATCAGCCATTCTCTTGTAACTGAGACTGTCTGCGATGTCTTTCATCAACTTTAGGCCCCGCCCCCCCGAAGCTTCACAATCGATTTTTTCCGACATATCTTTAATTTTTTGCTCTAAATCAAACGCAGCGCCCGAATCCCAAATGTCTATCTCTAAAGATTCACTGCACACCGCCACCTGAATCTCCACCGGCAAATCCGGCGGTTTACCCTCGTGGGCGTGACGCACCGCATTTGTAAAACCCTCAGCCAAAGCCAACTGACAGCGTATCCACACACTTGTGGGAATTCGCGGGTCGTATAATTGTGCAAACCACGATAAAACTTTTTCTAAAGCACTCAGACCAGTATTGACTTGAAGATCCGCTTTCTTTAGGACTTGCAACTGTTCGGAACCTTTGAATTCAATCACGCTCTGCCACTGAAATTATAGTTCCATAAAATATAGACAAATATTGTCTTGCCTGTACTTTACGTTTTTGACTGTTTTTCTCAAAAGGCGGGCAACTGCTAGCGCCAACATCGCCCATCGCAGTAATTCACCAGCCCAGTCATTTTCCACGTTGTCAACTCTTTTGCCCTGTAAAATTAGGCAAATTTGAATGGGAGTTCGATCGTACTAGCTTTTGCTGCTAGGAAAATAAATGTCAAATCGAGTAATTAGCTCTTCATTATACCAGAAGTGTCACCGGGATGTCAATTCACGCCCGCCGCCCAAAAAAGTCTATAAAAGTTTATATTTTGAGTATAAACTGGGTAAGTTCGACTTCGCCAAAATTTTGCTCAAATTTAAAGGTAAATTGAACTTGATGGCTGGCAGGCAAAAGCATTTACCTGGAAAGCGATGTTATTAGACTATACTCAATCTCAGACTACCGCGCTGACAGAATATATTTTTAATGACCCCCAGACCTTGAAAGACTTGTAGTACCTGAGTGCCCATGTTTCAAATTCTGGTTATTGACGATGATACTGCTGTTCAAGAACTGCTGAGGAGAACCCTGAAAAAACAGGGTTACGAAGTGACAGTAGCAAGTAATGGCGAAGACGGTGTAGCCCAAGCGCAAAAAATACGTCCGGCGCTGATCATTTGCGATTGGATCATGCCGCGCTTGACCGGCATTGATGTTTGCCTTCGAGTTAAGGCAGATCCGGATCTGTCAACTACACAATTCTTTTTGTTGACTTCTTTGGGTTCGATCGCCGATCGAGTCAAAGGGCTCGACGCAGGTGCCGACGATTTTATCTCCAAGCCGATCGAACTTAACGAGTTACAGGCGAGAGTACGCGCCGGATTGCGGCTGCACCAACTCGGCCGAGACTTGAAAATTGCGATGCAAAACCTGGAAGCCGAGTTAGCCGAGGCAGCCGAGTACGTGCAATCGCTGCTGCCAGATCCGATGACGGAACCTGTCAGCATCGAGGCAAAATTCATTCCCTCCCGGCAGTTGGGGGGAGATTGCTTCGACTACAACTGGCTGGATGCCGATTCTTTGGCGATTTACTTGCTAGACGTAGCCGGTCACGGTTTGCGGGCGGCGCTACCTTCTGTCGCCGTGCTGAATTTGTTGCGATCGCGCGCGCTGCCCAACATTGACTACTACAAACCCAGCGACGTTTTGCGCGCCCTCAACACCACCTTCCAGATGAGCTACCAAAATGACAAGTATTTCACCATCTGGTACGGCGTTTACAACCGCATTTCTCGCCAGCTAGTTTACGCCAGCGCCGGCCATCCCCCGGCAGTGTTGATTTCCCAGTCGCCGACAAGCACGGCTAAAATCCAGCGATTAAAAACCCCCGGAATGCCCGTCGGGATGTTCCCCGATGCCCCCTATGTCGATAATTGTTGCGATGTGGAGGCTTTTAGCACTCTGTACATCTTTAGCGACGGGGTATACGAGATCCACCAACCTGACGGCAATATCTGGGGGCTTGACCCATTCATCGACCTGCTAGCAGCTTACAACGATGCAAGTGCCGACCAGTTAGAGCAAGTTTTGAAATACACTCAAAAGTTGAACGCCAAGGCAGTTTTTGATGATGATTGGTCTTTACTCAAGGTAAACTTTGGCTAGCTGAGTTATGGCAGCACATCTGCAACCAAATAGCAAGAATACAGCAGCCACTGGATTTAGTTAGTTGAGAGAATTTTGCTATTAAAAGCATCGCGGGTGGAAAATATCTCGAAAACTCGATCCATGCTGGTGAGTTCAAATAAGATGCGGATTTGCTCGTTGATAGAACAGACAACTAATTGACTTCCAGCGGCCCGGACTGTTTTGAGCGCCAAGACTAAAGCGCCCAAACCAGAACTATCCATAAATGTCACATCTTGGAAGTCGATCAATACCACATCGGCTCCCGCTTCCACTAGGTCACTAATCTCTTGGCGGAATTGACTTGCCTTGGTGCCGTCTAAAATGCCAGAGGGTTGAATAATTTTAACTACAGGACTCATATTTTGCGGTGGGAATGTCAGAATTTCTAGCCAGACTAGGGTTAGTATAGCTGCGAGATGGACTCCGATCCAAATAACAGAGGGAAAAAGCGCCAGAACCCCGCAGCGCCCCAAGGGTTTTGAGTGCCAGAGATGGCGATCGGACTATCGGCGCACAGGGGGCGAGTTATTTTTGAACTGGAAAATCTTTATTGTACCGAATGCCTTGGGCGATCGCTCAAACCAAGCTAACTTTGGCGCGGTAGAGGAGTTTGTCGCCTTGTTTGTAGCCTGTGTAGCGAACTTTAACTAATTCTCCCGGCTCGGCTTTTCCTTCGATGAGCTGGTGCTGTTGCGGGTTGTAGGGAAGTTCGGCTCCGACTGGGGCGATCGACTCTATTCCCCAATGCTCCAATAACTGCTCGACTGGCCGCAACAACGGCAGCAGTTTCTGGGCCCGCAAGTTGTGATTTTCCTCAGCCTTGCTCGCCGCAGTCGGCCACTGCAACATCCAAGATTCTAAAATTTGCACGCTAGAAAGCTGAAATTCCTGCAGCAAAGATTCTCGCTGCTGTTCGATGGTAGCTTGCAGGCGCTGATATTCTCGCTCTAGGGCACTCGGCGGCGCAGGTTCTAACTCTACAAGCTCGGGGGCAAAGGTTGCGAGCAGTTCATTTAAGGAAATTTCCAAAGCTTGACTGATTTTGAGCAGGATGTCGGCTCGGGTTTTGAAAGCTAAGCCGCGACGCAGGCGGCTTAGCTGAATTTCGGGAACTCCTGCTTTTTGGCTGAGTTCTCGATCGCTCGAAAGCCCCGCTTCTTGCATCAGACGCTGAAGTTGAGGAGCATAATCAGGAATATTAGCTGCCACGAAAAAGTCATCCAAATTGATAAATGGACATATTCTCGATCGTAAACTGTCCCGAGTCTTAAGGACAATACATCTTTGGGGCCTACTGGTAAAAGTGCCGGCCCCACAACGCCAATTAGCTATCTTGCGGCCACTTTTTCGGGTGCGACTGTTGTTCCTGTTGTCGCAGAACCTTGCAAGTGGGCTTCTAGGAACCACAAGCGCTTGTCAATTACTCGGGAAATTTCGGTGTACAAGTCGGAGGTGTCAGCATCGCCGAGTTCCGATGTTTTGTCGATCGCCGCGCGTAGGTGTTTGGCGTAGGGTGCATAGCGATCGGCCAAAGCAGTCACGAATTGTTTGCCCTCTACAATGTCAAAAGGAAATTCTGGCAGGATCGAATCGGCGGCGGCGCTGCGGGCTGTTCCTACAGCCAAACCGCCCAACGCTGTGATTCGTTCGGCAACCATATCAATGTATTCTTCAAGTTCTCCCGCCATTTCATCGAAGAGCAAGTGCAACTGATAGAAGTCCATGCCTTTGACGTTCCAGTGAGCTTGCTTGACTTGAGTTTTTAAGTCCAGAGTCGTAGCCAGCGTCCCGTTGAGCAGCCCGACTACTTGAGTGCGGGTGCCGGCTGACATATCGATCCGCGTCGGGTAAAGATGTTGTTTGTGGTTGTTGGCAGTCATAAATTTGTACCTTGTTTTTAGTGATTGTCGATCGAATATCTGAGAAAGGTTTGGGCGATCGAACGAAAGCCTGTCGTCAATTGCTGTTGAGAGGCTCAGGCCAAGTGCATCTGCAACACGGCACGGGGAGCTCGGCGGACTTTGCAGCGGATGGTTTCTAAACCGAGACGCTGGCAAGCTTCGTACCGGTGGCAGCCGGAAAATCCGTAATACTGACCCTCTACTTCTAGCACATCGATGGGTTCGTTTAAACCTACCTCGCGGATCGATTCCATCAGGGCGGCTACTTTCGTTTGGTCGTTGACTCGCGGCAAGGGGCGGCGAATCTGGTTGAGGGGTATTTCTGCAATCCTCATGGCGCCTGTCTGTTTTACTCTTATTTAAATCATACTCGTAATGACTTCGACTTGGCAAGCAAATGTCAGGGAATATTTAGATTGGGGGAGGTGCGATCGATCGTGCGACTGCAGCAAGAGTTCGATTTATGGTTTTTGATATTTCAATTCGCCTGTTAACAATTTTTGGGCTTGTTTATTTAACCATCCTGTAATAAAAATTCTCAAAAACCATACAATAGCGATCGCGCGGGTGCGTCGCCGTTAAAAATCCCTTAAAAAACTTGAATGTAGGGATTGTCGATGTATCCGTACCATACAAATATTCCCACTCTCTCCTAGCTAGCCACGCCTTGCAAACCTCTTAGACGCTACCCGCAAATTCTGCATCGACATATTAAATAATCAAACATTAAAACACCTCTGGAAATTGGCAAAAATGTAATTTATAATTGGGAAAAAGGTAAGATAATATTATTTAGCTTGAAACCAATACTCCGGACAGTTTTTAAGCAGCCAGAGTACCATAAGACAAGACTGAAGGAAGGTTAAGGTGATTTAAAATCAAATCTGGGTCTAAATCTAACTTATCAATAAAGGTAGAAAGTAGATGCGCG